>NZ_JBGUES010000130.1:0-6720 GCF_041821165.1 Poseidonibacter sp.
CTTTTAAAGAATCAAATATTCTATTTATTATTTGTTCTTTAGTTTGAGTATCTTTATATTTTTCATAAATATATGTAATTGTTTTATAAGCTTGGTCAAGATGTAATTTAATCTCATTTTTTAAAAACAGATCATCTTTTTCTTTTTCATACTTTATATATTCATATACTCTATAAACTTCATTTTTTATTCTATTTTGATTCTCTAAATGAAATTTTACTTTTAAACTCTCAATTTCATTATTATAGTTTTTTTCTTTTTCCCAAAAAAGTAATAATGTAATTATTATAGAAATAACAGTTACAATAAGTATTGGCGTATATCTTAGTAAAAAAAGAAGTTTTTTTTCATTTTTTGATAGCATTATTTATCTTTTGTTTTCATATTTATATTCATATCTTTGAAGCATTGAAATATTACCTAAAAGTCCACCTTGGTGTATATATATTATTTCATCTTTAATATTTATATCTTTTAAATAGTTTTGCAATACTAACCATCCTTTACAATCATACAAAAAATCAAATTCTATTTTTGTTTCTTCTAATAGTTTTTTATGTATTTCATAAAATTCTTTATATAATTTCCCAAAATGATACTTTTTTTCTAATTTTAATATTTTAGGATGATTAGTTTTTTCAAGTTCATTAAATTGCTCTTTTAAATATTCTTCACTTCCAACACAAGCACAAGTTAAGACTTCAAAAGGCAAATATTTTTGTAAATAAAGAGCAGTCGTTCCTGTACCTGATGGCAAAAATACTTTTATATCTTTTTTATTATTTTCTTTGCACCATGAAATAATTTCATCTGCTAATATTTTAATCCCAAAAGCTGCTTCTTTTAAAGCACCACCTTCTTTAATAAATAAAGTATCTTCTTCAAAAGAATCAGGTATTTGTGTTTCATATATATTCATACCATTATTTAAAGCTTCTTTATAATTACCTATAGGATTTTCTTTTATATATGAAGCTATATGATCTACATAATAATCAAACTCTATATTTTTTAGTTTACATAATACAGAAAGTGAATACATAGCATTTGATTGAGAAGAACCATGTGATACAATTTTTTTAATATCTTTTAAGTCATCTTGTAAAAAATAGTAAAACTTTCTTGCTTTATTTCCTGAAAAATCTTTATGTAATAAATCATCTCTTTTTATAAAATAGTTTTTATTATTGAAATTTATTTTTTCTATTGGTGAGTTTAGGTAATTCATTTTGGAATTTTAGCATTTATTAACAAAAGTTTTGTAGAATAGTAAAAAACTTTTTGGGGTATTTATGAATATAATGGATTATATAGATAAAGGTGGAGTAATTGTATATATATTAATTGCATTAAATGTAATTGGTCTTACAATTATATTATGGAAATTTCTTACACTTCCACGTAAAAATGCAATGATTGCTAAAATTAAAAATAAAATCAATAATGATACTCAAGCTACAATTTATGCTCAAATTGAATATGAGGTAAAAAAACTTGAAACTGGTTTAACATATATTAAAAATATAGCAACTGTTGCACCTCTTTTAGGATTACTTGGAACTGTAATTGGTGTTTATAAATCATTTGAAGCTATAACGCAACAAGGTTTAGGTGATCCAACTGTATTTTCAAATGGTATTGCTATTGCTTTAATCACAACAATTGCAGGACTTATTGTAGCAATTCCTCATCATATTGCTTATAATCACTTTATTTCTATGATTGATAGCATTGAATTAAAAGCAAAAAAAGAAATTGTTGGAATTTTAAAATAATGAAAAGAAGAGAAACATTAGGTTTAGATTTAACACCAGTTATTGATGTTGTTTTTATTCTTTTAATCTTTTTTATTGTTTCTTCTGTATTTAAAAAAGATGAATTAGCACTAATTTTAGATTTACCAAACTCAAATTCAAAAGAGATGAAAGTAGATAAAGAACAAGTGTTTATCGAACTTACAGAGAATAAATTAGCAATAAAAGGAATTGAAGTATCATTTGATTCACTTGAAGATAATTTAAAAGCAATAGAAAATAAGCAAAAATCTGTAATAGTAAGAATTGATAAAAAAGTTCAGTATCAAAGGGTTATAAAGGTCTTAGATTTGTTACAAAAATATGATTTAACTAACTTAGCTTTAGTAACAAATGAAGAAAAAAAATAGTTTTTGACAAAAAATCAGTTTTTTATGTTATACTACTTCCATTGAAAGATGATTTAGAGTTTCATCTATTAGTTTATATTTTTATTGTCATGTTTAATTTCAATACGATCGATCTAAAGAATACTCCATTTTATATTTTCAGCGCTTTAGAAATGAAGTATATTTAAAAACAAAAGGAATTGCAATGGCAACATTAGTAAACGGAACAGTTAAATGGTTCAACAGTGAAAAAGGTTATGGATTTATCGAACAAGAAGATGGTGGAAAAGATGTTTTTGTTCACTACAGACAAATCAACAGCAACGGTTATGACAGAGTTTCTTTAAACGATGGTCAAAAAGTTACTTTCGAAGTTGGTCAAGGTGAAAAAGGTTTACAAGCAGAGAACGTTACTGCTTTATAGTCTTTAAGAAAAGAGAGTCTCCTCTCTTTTCTACTTTTTATTTCTCTATATATTTACTCACAATTTTTTATTTTCATTCAATTTTTTACTTATATAAAACTTTTTAAATTCTTAACATAATTTTTTTATTTTAATTTAGCATACTCTTCATCAGTAAATATTCTTGATTTTGTAATAAATTGATAGCCTAAATCTATTTCAAGGGAAAAGGAATTACCAAATGCTGTCTCTTTTTTTACATCAATTGTTATATGAGAATGTTTAAAATACTCAAATTGATCTTTATCCATAAAAAACTCACAATCACAGATTTCACCTAGTTTTACATTTCTAGAAGGAACATAGAAATCATTTTTTGAATAACACATAGGTGCAGTTCCATCACAGCAACCACCACTTTGATTAAATACTAATTCACCATTTTCTTTTTTTAAAAGCTCTATTATTTCAGCTGCTTCTTTAGTTACTGCTAATCTTTCAATTGACATTATTTATCCTTTTTATTATATTTCTCAAAAATAAACTCTTTTGTATTTTTAAGTTTATCAAATTTATACACAGCATATATACAAAATATTCCTATAATAATTACACATAAAAACATAAAAAGTAATGTATTCATTCTCTTTCCTTTAAAATATCTTCTAAAAAAAATGCATAGAAGAAAATCTTCTATGCATTTAAGAACTTAAATTGTTTAACTAAATATTAAAGGCCTAGAAAAATCCTAATGCGTCTTTTGAGTATGAAGTTAAGATATTTTTTGTATGTCTGTAAGAGTTTAACATCATCATATGAGTTTCTCTTCCGATTCCTGATTTTTTGTATCCACCAAATGATGCATGTGATGGGTACATGTGGTAACAGTTAACCCAAACTCTACCAGCTTCAATTCCTCTTGAGAATTTATGTAATTGGTGAGCATCTCTTGACCATACACCAGAACCTAATCCATAGATAGTGTCATTTGCAATTTCTAATGCTTCTTCTTCAGTTTTGAATGTAGTAACAGCAAGTACTGGTCCAAAAATCTCTTCTTGGAAGATTCTCATCTTGTTGTGACCTTTGAATAATGTTGGTTTAATATAGTTACCATTTGGATGTACTTCACTTTCATAAGCTTCACCACCACATAATAATTCAGCACCCTCTTCTTTTCCAATTTTAATATACTCTAAAATTTTCTCTTTTTGAGAAGTAGATGCTTGTGCACCCATCATACAAGTTGGATTTAAAGGATCACCTAATTTAATAGCATTAACTCTTTCTAATACTCTTGCCATAAATGGCTCATAGATTGATTCTTGAATTAATGCTCTTGATGGACAAGTACAAACTTCACCAGAATTAAATGCGAATAATACTAAACCTTCAATTGCTTTATCAAAGAACTCATCATCAGCATCCATAATTGATTCTAAGAAGATGTTTGGAGATTTTCCACCAAGCTCTAATGTAGAAGGAATAATATTTTCAGTTGCATATTGCATAATTAACTGACCAGTTGAAGTTTCACCTGTGAATCCAACTTTTTTAACATCTGGATGTGTTGATAAATGTTTACCAATTTTTCCACCTGAACCATTAATAATATTTACTAAACCTTTTGGAAGAACTTCTTGAATTGTTTCCATTAAGATTAAAATTGAAAGTGGAGTTGCTGATGCTGGTTTTAAAACAACAGTATTTCCAGCTGCTAATGCAGGTGCAATTTTCCATGCTGCCATTAATAATGGGAAATTCCAAGGAATAATTTGTGCAACAACACCTAATGGCTCATGAATTTCTTGAGAAATAGTATTAGCATCTAAGTCTGAAACTGTTCCTGACTCTGATCTAATTACTGATGCAAAGTATCTAAAGTGATCAACAACTAAAGGAACATCTGCTGCCATAGTTTCTCTAATAGCTTTTCCATTATCTAAAGTTTCTGCAAGTGCTAAAGCTTCTAAATTAGCTTCAATTGCATCTGCAACTCTATTTAACATTGTAGATCTTTCTATAACTGTAGAATGTTTAAATGTTTCAAATGCTTCAGATGCTGCATCAACTGCTGCATCAACGTCAGCTTCATTTGATCTTGGAATTCTTGCTAATACTTCACCATCAACAGGAGAAACATTATCAAAATATTCACCACTTGTTGGTGCAACCCATTCTCCACCTATGAAGTTTTCATATTGTGCTTTATACTCAGGTTTTGCAATTGGTAATACTTTTTCTTGTGTAGACATTTTTAATTCCTTTTATTAGTTTTTATTTAATTTGGGCAAAAAATGAAGTTCATTCTTTTGCGATAATGAAAGTTTACATGAGTTTTATAGCCTAAATATAGCCCAAATATAGCTTGAGTATAGCGGTGTTTATTTTTAGAACAAATTCCCAAGTTTTGGTATGTTTATAGAGTTTTTTTTCTTTAAGTTTTTTAATTTATGTGTTACAATATTTTATGAAGACATTTAACTATACCCTAAATAATAAAGCAATTGAAGAGTTAATAGACTTTTCAATATTCAAAAATGAGAAATCTGTACTTATACAAGTTTTTTGTGGTGAAAAGAAAAAAGTATTACAAAAAACAATAGATACTTTAATGCAAAATATTCCTCAAGCTATTTGTATTGGTTCATCAACTGATGGTGAGATAAATAATCAAAAGATTAGTACATTTAAAACTGTTATATCAATTTCAGTATTTGAAAAAACATCTATTAAAACAACATTTATTAAAAACAAAGATTCATTTAAAAATGGTTATGAATTAGCAAAAGAGTTATCAAAAGAGAATACAAAACTGCTTATTGTTTTTACAGCTGGAGATAAAACAAATGGTGAAGCATTTTTAAAAGGTATAGAAAGTATTAATAATACTATTCCTGTTTCTGGTGGAATGGCGGGGGATAATGGAAAGTTTAAACAAACATTTATCTCTTGCCAAAATAAGATTCTAACATCTGGTGCAGTAGGAGTTTCATTAAATTCAGAACTATTAAATATTCAAAATGCATATAATTTCAATTGGTCACCAATTGGAATCGAACATATTATTGAGGAAGTAAAAGATAATAGGGTTTATAAAATTTCAGGAATGAAACCTTTAGATTTTTATGAAAAGTATTTAGGAGAATATGTAGCTAAAGCATTACCAGCAACGGGAATAGAATTTCCATTAATTGTAGAAAGAAATGGTTTACCTCTTGCACGAGCTGTAATAAATAAACATAAAGATGGTAGTTTAAGTTTTGCTGGGAACTTATATAAAGGAGATGTTGTAAAACTTGGGTTTGGAAATGTTGAATTAATTATGAATAATCCAGTTGAATCTTTATTTAATCACTCTAATATTCAAACTACTCAAACATTTTTTATATATTCATGTATGGCAAGAAGAAGATATATGCCTGATATGATTGATATTGAAGTTACTCCTTTTTCAAAAGTTGCTACTACTGCTGGCTTTTTTACATATGGGGAGTTTTATCATAATAATGGACATAATGAACTATTAAACCAAACGCTTACAGTTGTTGCTCTTAGTGAATTAGAAAATATTAATAAAGAGAATAAAAAAGATATAGTAAGTATAAAAAGTGAAAATATTAGTGAACAAGCTAGAAGTTTACAAGCCTTAACAAACTTAATTCAACAATCATCAAAAGATTATTACAAACAATCAGAAGAGCTACAAAAAGGAAAAGTTTATGCGCAAAACTTATTATCTTCGCAAAAACAATTTTTAAAACATGCAGTTCATGAAACAAATACACCCCTATCTATTATTATGGGAAATGTTGAAATGGCAGAAATTCAATATGGTAAAAATAAATATTTAACAAATATTGAAGTTGCAATGAAAAATATTTTTAGTATTTATGATGATTTATCTTATCTTGTAAAAAGAGATCATCAAAAAGAATCTAATTATGATATTGATTTAGTTGATTTTTTAAGAACTAGAATTGACTTCTTTACACAAACAGCAACAAAATTTAAACTGAAATTTGAATTTATAACAAATAAAGATGAGATTATTATTGATTTTAATGAAATAAAACTGCAAAGAATTGTTGATAACAATCTAACAAATGCAATAAAATATACTCTTGAAAATGAAGTAATATATGTTTTGGTTAAAAACAATCAAACAAGCGTT
>NZ_JBGUES010000131.1:0-6611 GCF_041821165.1 Poseidonibacter sp.
ACAACATTAAAAGAGATTATTCCAATCTCATCTGCTTTAGGAAGAGTTGTAGGAAGTGATGTAATTTGTAAAAAAAACCTTCCAGCTTTTAATAACTCAGCAATGGATGGTTTTGCAATAAAAATAGAAGATGCAGGAAAGATTTTAAATATAAATAAAGTGATTTTTGCAGGGGACAAAGGTGATAAAGTAAAACCATCACTTTGGGATAATGAATGTTATAAAATCATGACAGGAGCAAAAGTACCAAGCGATGTTGATACTATTATTCCTATTGAGAATTGTACTGATGTTACAGATAAAACAGTAAGAATTCCAGCTGATTTAAAGCAGGGTGCAAACTTAAGACTTAAAGGTGAAGAACAAAAAGAGGGAAATGTATTATTTAAAAAAGGTGAGGTAATTAACTCATCTCATATTACTCTTTTAGCTTCACAAGGTCTTATGATGATTGAAGTTTACAAAGAAATTTCAATTGCTGTTGTTTCAACTGGAAATGAACTAAAAGAGCCATGGCAAAATGCAAGTGATGAAGAGATTTACAACTGTAACTCTTATGCTTTAGTTTCTCTTTTAAGTGAAGCAAAATTCAACGCAACTTATGCAGGAGTAATTCCTGATAATTTAGAAGAATCAATAAATTTTATTTCAAATCTAAAAACTTATGATGTGATTATTACAACTGGTGGGATCTCAATGGGTGATGCTGATTTTGTTGGTGAGGCTTTTATCAAAAATGGTTTACAAACTGCTTTTCATGGAGTAAATGTAAAACCAGGACGTCCTATTATGATGGGAAAGATGAGTGATACTTTTGTTATGTGTTTACCAGGAAATCCATTAACTGCGATGGTTAATATGCAATTATTTGCAATTCCTGTTTTAAATAAAATTCAAGGTAGTAGCTATTTTTACCATGATGTTTCAATAGGTTTAAACGAAGAAGAGTTTAAAACAAAAGCAGGACGAGTAAATTTAGTACTAGGAACTTTAGAAACGGGAGGATTTAAAGTAACAAGAAAAAATAAATATGGTTCAGGAATGATAACGGCTTTATATGAGAGTAATTGTATTTTAGTGACTTCTGAAAATACTTCAATTATTGAAGAAAATCAGAGTATTAAAGTTATTAAATTTAATAATAAGTTATTAAAAGAACAAATAAATATATTTAATTAAATCAAAAAATAAGGAAGCAAAATATGATTAAAAAAACATTAGTAACATTAGGTTTATCAGCGGTATTGTCAGCTAGTTTAATGGCAAAAGATTCTTTAATGATGGCAACAACAACAAGTACAGATAATACAGGTTTATTAGATTATCTTGCACCTAAGTTTGAAAAAGATACGGGAATTGCACTTAAATGGGTAGCTACAGGAACTGGAAAAGCTTTAAAAATGGGTGGAAATTGTGATGTAGATATTTTATTTGTTCATGCTCCTGCATCTGAGAAAAAATTTATTGCAACTGGATTTGGTGTTGATAGAAAACAAGTAATGTACAATGATTTTATAATCGTAGGACCTAAAAAAGATCCTGCAAAAGTATCATCTATGGCACCTAGTGATGCTTTACAAAAAATTAGAGATAATAAAATTAACTTCTTCTCAAGAGGAGATAATTCAGGTACAAATAAAAAAGAACTTTCTTTATGGAAAAATGCAAATGTTGATACAGCAGAAGCATCAACTTGGTATGTACAAACAGGTCAAGGAATGTTAAGAACTATTAATATGGCATCTGAAAAATCTGGATATACAATGACAGATAGAGGAACTTGGATTAAATATATGTCTCAAAAAGGTGAGAATATTAATATGAAAGTTGTAGTTGAGGGTGATAAATCATTATTTAACCAATACTCTGTTGTAACTATCAATAAAGAAAAATGTTCAAACGTAAAACCTGAACTTGCTAAAAAATTTACTAACTGGGTTGTAAATGAGCAAACTCAAAAAACAATTGCAGATTTTAGATTATTAGGACAAGCTTTATTTATTCCTAATGCAGATAAATAATAAAAAATATAGTTAAGGTTAGTATATAGAATGAATCTTTTTCATGATGGTTTCGTAGAAGCAATTGAATTACTTATGTCAGGAAATGAGAGTGTTTACTCTGCCATAAGTACAACAATAACAGTATCTTCTTGGTCTTTATTGATTAGTTTACTAATTGGGCTTCCTTTGGGATTTGCTCTTGGTTATTATAATTTTTTTGGTAAAGCAGTTGTTAGAACGATTGTAGATACTTTTTTAGCATTGCCCACAGTAGTTATCGGACTTGTGGCATATACAATGCTATCACAAGTAGGACCATTTGGAGCTTATGATTTACTATTTACTCAACAAGCGATAATAATAGGGCAGATTGTATTAGGTTTGCCTATTATTATCGCCTTAACTGCAACTCAAGTTGAAGCAGTTGATAAAAGACTTTATACATCTTTGAAGGGTTTGGGAGCAAAACCTTTACAGATTTTAAATGCGACACTTATTGAAGCTAGATTTGGAATTATGACAGCAGCAGTTACTGCTTATGGAAGAATTATTACAGAAATTGGTATTTCTATGATGGTTGGTGGAAATATCAAATACCACACAAGAACAGTAACAACAGCAATTGCTCTTGAAACAGGTAAGGGTGAGTTTGTTACAGGTATTGCACTTGGATTAGTTTTATTTGCTGTTGCTTTAATAGTAAATATTGCTTTATCAATGTTAAAAAGGAAATGGACACAATAATGCATAGTTTGTATGAATTAAACAATATAGAACAACATTATGATGGTAGAAAAGTACTTAGTATTGAAAATCTTATATTAGAAGAAAATCAAATTATTGGTTTTTTTGGTCCAAATGGAAGTGGAAAATCAACACTATTTTCACTACTTTCATTTATTGATAAACCAAGTCTTGGTGATATATCATTTAATGGTATGTGTAATAAAAAAATGGATTTAAAAACAAGACAAAGTGTAGTAATGGTTCCACAAAATCCATATCTTTTAAAACGAACAGTATTTGAAAATGTTGTTTATGGTTTAAAACTAAGAAAACAAACAGATAATTTAAAAGAAAAAGCCCTAGAAGCTTTGGCTTTAGTTGGACTTGATAGTCTGTTTTTACAGAGAAAATGGAGTCAATTATCAGGTGGTGAGGCCCAAAGAGTAGCACTTGCTGCAAGACTGATACTAAAGCCAAAGGTTCTAATCCTAGATGAACCAACAAGTGCAGTTGACACAAACTCAGCTCAACTTATAAAAGAAGCAATATTAAGTGCAAAACAAAAATACAATACTACAATCTTTATCTCAAGCCATGACCATAACTGGCTAAACCATATCTGTGATAGAAGAGTAGCACTATTTCAAGGAAACCTAGTAGAAAGCGGAAGTGTAAACCTACTTTTTGCACCATGGGAAAAAAACAAAGAAGGAAATCTTGTAAAAGTATTCCTAGATGGTCAAAGACTAACTATCCCTAATAGTCATGATAAAAAAAGAGATTCAGTAATCATGATAAATAGTGAAGGTATTGAAATTTGTAGAGAAAACTGTGACTATATGAAAAATGAAAATACCCTAATAGGCGAAATAGAATCAATAAGACAAGAGCCATCAGGTAGTTGCTTGTTAGTAGAGTTTTCAATAGGAAAAATAAGTTTTAATACAAGAGTAACAAGAGAACAAATGCAAAAACAAACACTACTTCCTGGTGATAAAATTCATGTGAATATCGATGTTTGTGGGGTTTGTTGGATTTAGGATGCTTTTTTATGTATTTCATAAACAGTCTCAATTTGTACAAGTAACTTTTGTTTTAGTTTTAAAGGTAAAGGAGTTGTTCTATCTTTTAAAGATTTACTATCCGATATATATACTTTGTTAAACCCAAAGTCAATATCTTTGATTCTTAGGTTTAGTACTTCACTCATACGAAGTCCACATTCATACATAAGCATTACTACTAGATTATATATTCCATCGATATTCGCAATAACCTTTTTTACTTCGTCTTTTGTTAAAACTACAGGGATATGTTTTCTCTCTTGTGCTCTTAACGCTTGTATATTCTCATTTGTTAAATCGATTCCTAAAACTTCTTTATATAAAAATAATATTGCCGAAAAAGCTTGATTTTGAGTAGTAGGAGCTATATTTTTTTCAACAGCTAAATAAGTTAAAAATTCTTCAATTTGTACTTTTCCCATTTCTATGGGATGTTTTTTCTTATGAAAAAAAATATAATGCTTAATCCAATGCACATATGTTCTTTCAGTAGAAATACTATAGTGTTTAAATCTAATTTTATCTCGTACTACATCTAATAATTTCTTTTTAATTTCCATAATAAAAACCTTTTTCTTAAGGGACATAATGTCCTAATAGTAAGATATTTGACAAATAACGGAACACTTTGTCCTTTTATCTTGATATAAAGGGGTAAAAGGACATTTTATATTTAAGAATAATAGTATAAAAACTAAGTTTCTTTTAAATATATTACAATTTGTAATAAAATCTATTATAAAAGGTACATAATCCATATCTTTTAATAATAGATTTATATATTAATTGGATATAGTGTTCCTTCAATAAATAGTTATGCTAAGTCTTCAAAATAAAACTGAAAATTTATCACAGCTATATTTTATAGTTAGTTAATTTTGGAGGTTCTCGATGAAGAGAATGATTTTAGGGATAAGTGTGCTTTTAATATTTGCACAAAATGGATTTGGATGGACAAATAAAGAATTTGATAAAAGAATTGAAAGTGCAAGTGGTAAAGTGTGGAAACAAATTTGGCGTTGTAATAAAGCAGCTAATAAAATAAATAACAAGAAATCAGATCCAAGAATTTGTGAAAAAGCAATTACATTAATCAAAAAATATCCAGAGGAGAGTACATCATTACCAATTGCACAATATAATGCTGGTATAATTTATTATTTTAGTAAAGATAATAAAATAAAAGCATATGAAAATTGGTATTTATCAGCACGAGGTGGGCATAAACCTGCTCAAGAAAACCTAGAAATATTATGCAGAGATGATTCGTGGGCTTGTAAGTAATGAAAAAGTGTAGAATTTGTAGGAAAGAACTTTCACCTACAGCTAAACCATGTCCAAATTGTGGAGAAAAAGAACCTTTCAAATCTCAAAAATATTTTATGGTGATTGGATTATTTGCTATATCAATAGGAGTTTTAGCAATGTTTTATTTCAGGGACTTATAAATCTAAATTTAAAACTTAAGTGAAACTCACTTAAGTTTTGATACAAAATAAATTATTGGAGTAAATTATGTGTATCAATCCTAACTACATCGTAGATAACGAAAATCATAAAATTGCAGTACAATTAGATATAAATACTTACAATCAAATCACAGAAACTTTAGAAAACTTTGCATTATATAAACTAATGGAAGAAGATAAAGATAATGAAACATTATCTTTAAATGATGCTAGAGAATATTATAAATCATTAAAAAAAAATAAAGCTTCATAAGATTAAATGGAAGTTGAAATAAAGAAAAAATTCTTAAAAGAACTTTTAAAATTACCTACTGAATATGCTGACACAATAGAAGAATTTGTATTTGATAAATTACCAACTTATAATAATTTAAGCGAAATTGGAAAAGTTGAAAAATGACAGGATATAAAAATTATTTTAAAGTCAGATTTGGTGATTATAGAGTTGGTATTAAAAAAGAAAATGATATTATCGTTATTGAAACTGTAAAACACAGAAGAGAAATATATAAATATTTTCCGTAACTTTTACTAACAATCAAGCATAACAAAACCTTGAAAATGAACAAGTGACCCACGGAATTTTCAAGCCTAAAAGAGCTAAAATGTAGTGTATATGTAAAGAAGTAACCAAACTGTCTGAGGGTCACTTGTCCATTAAGTCAGGCGTTTGTCAATAAATATAAAGTGGAATATAAATGATATTAGAAGATATTTTAGATGAACTTAATAAACTTTCAAATCCTAAAAAAGTTATATTTAAAGAAAATAAATTTGGAATCATTTCAAATAATTCATTAGGTATTTACCATAAAGATTTAAAAGAGTTAGCAAAGAGAATAGGGCAAAATAATCAATTAGCTCTACAGCTATTTGATACAGAGATATACGAAGCAAGAATACTATGTAGTAAAATATATAACCCTAATGATATTACAGAAGAGTTAATGGAAAAATGGGTAAAAACATTTGAAAATTGGGAAATTTGCGATTCTTTTTGCATGGGTTTTTTTGCTAAAAGTAAATATGCTTTACAAAAAACTGAAGAATGGTCAAAAACTGAAGATGAATTTATCAAAAGAGCAAGTTTCACAATAATGGCATCTTACGGATTTGCAAATAAAAATACTTCAAATAAAATATTTGAAAGATTTTTAGAAATTATTGAAAGAGAAGTCAATGATGATAGAATATATGTAAGAAAAGCAGTCAATTGGGCTTTAAGAAATATTGGAAAAAGAAATATAGATTTACATAGAAAAGCTATTTCAAGTACAAATAGGATTTTACAAAATAAAAATAAATCTGCACAATGGATTGCAAAAAATGCTTTAAAAGAATTAGAACTA
>NZ_JBGUES010000132.1:0-6604 GCF_041821165.1 Poseidonibacter sp.
ATATTTTATATTATTTATGATTAGCTGCAATTTTTTTCTCTTCTAATTTTTTATATAGTTCTTCAATCTCTTTATCATAAGAGAAATATTCATTAAATCCATCTAAATATGTATACGCTGTACTATTAAAATCATTGTCAATTAACTTAGTAACAAAGTCACAAAAATCATCTTTATTCTCTATTGCAACTTTTGTTGAAAACATAATATCTTCAAATGCAATTCTAAATGACCCTCTACTTTTAATCAACTTTTTAAAATCGTCATATTTAATAGCATCTAATGATTCAACAGTTGATGCATTTAAATCTTCTAAGATTCCCATCATTTTATCAATATCACCATCATATGCATTTACAACATTTTCAACATAATCAATAGCACCATCTAAATCATCTTTTTTCATAACACAAAAATAGTCATATAAAGATATAGCTTTTTCTTCATCTTCTGAGGCAATATCGCAAAATAGTGCATAAATAGGGTATTCTTTATTATCTGAAAAAAGTGACGATAATTGTGAATATAAAAATAAGGCTTTATCAAATTTTTTATCTAAAAAATATGCATTAGCTTTATTTAACAACCTACTTTCATTTATCATTAAATTTCCTCTAACTTATCTTCCATTCCATGTGGAACATTTATTATTTGTAAATCAGGATGAATTGCTGATTTTAATTCTTTTTCTACTATATATTTTAAAGTACTACTACTAGCACTACAACCAACACAAGCACCTTGTAATTGTACAAAAACTCTTGCATTTCTTATATCTAATAATTGAATTGCTCCGCCATCTTTTGCAAGCATTGGCGCAATTTTGTTTTCAATAATCGAACTTACAGGTGCTTGTAAGTCTTCATCAGTGAAGGGCATCATATTATTTACCTTTTTTTGCTTTTTGTTTAACTAAATAAATTCCAACAGCAGTAAGAGCTAAAATTACTGCTATTGTTTCAAATATAAATGTTAAAGTTACTTCTTCTTGAAACATTTTATTCCTAGTTTAATACTTCTTCACATCTAGTACAAAGACAATCTTCTTTTACTGCTGTGAATTTCCAACATCTTGGACATTTGTAATCAACGGCTTTAAATACTTCAAATACATTTCCATCAATTTCAAAAGAACCAAGTATATCACTATCTTGTTTAGTGTTTGTAATTGAAGAAACTAAGAACCAATCAGAAGCTTCAACAGCATCTAATGCTAATAAATCTTCACAAGTAGTATACATAGATAATTCTAATGTAGACTTGATTGTTTTATCTTTACTTAAAGCATCTTTGATTTCTGAGAATTTTTCTTTAGCACTTAATAAAATTTCTTCATTAATTGTAGTTGTTATTTCTGGTAATTCAACTTGCGGATAATCAAAAATATCTTTACAATCACCTTTTATAAATTCAGGTGCATACTCTAATAACTCATCCATAGTATAAGTTAAGATTGGAGATAAAGTAACAATTAATTTTTTAGCAATTAGTGCCATTGCACTTTGAGATGCTAATCTATGAATATCATTTTTATCATCACAATATAATCTATCTTTACAAACATCTAAATAAATACCTGATAAATCAACAACTAAGAAGTTATTTAATTTATTTAATCCTTTAGAGAATTCATAAACACTAAATGCAGCATGAATTTCATCAAATACAGATTTAGCTTTTGCTAATACCCATTTATCTAATGGACCCATTTTATCAACAGAAACAATCTCTTCTAAATCACTAACATTTGCAAGTAAGAATCTAGCTGTATTTCTGATTTTTCTATAAAGCTCTGCATTTTGCTTTAAGATATTATCAGAGATTTTTAAATCTGATTGATAATCACTCATAGCAACCCATAGTCTTAAAATCTCAGAACCATATTGTTTCATCACTTTATCAGGTGCAACAACATTTCCTTTTGATTTAGACATTTTCTCACCCTTCTCATCAACTGTAAACCCGTGAGTTAAAATTGATTTATAAGGAGCAATTTCAGAAGATGCTAAAGTTGTTAATAATGAAGATTGGAACCAACCTCTATGTTGATCTGAACCTTCTAAGTACATATCAGCAGGGAATGTACCAGCATCATAATTTCTTGATCTTAATACAGCATTTTGAGTAGAACCTGAATCAAACCATACATCTAAGATATCTTTAGTTTTTTCTAAATCATCAGGGTTAAGTCCACTTCCTGGATATAATAATTCTGAAATTTCTAAATCATACCAAGCATCACAACCTTTTTGTTCAAAAATCATAGCAGTATAGTTTAATACTTTTTCATCAAAAATAATCTCATCAGTTTTCTTATTTCTAAAGAATGCAATTGGAACTCCCCAATCTCTTTGTCTAGAAATACACCAATCAGGTCTTCCATCAAGCATAGATCTTAATCTATTTCTTCCCCATTCAGGATAGAAAGTTAAATTTTCAACAACTTTAAGAGCATTTTCTCTAAGTGTTTTATTCTCTTTACCATATTGGTCATCAATAGAGATAAACCATTGTTTAGTAGCTCTAAAGATAATTGGTGTATGTGTTCTCCAACAATGTGGATATGAGTGTCTAATATCTACTCTTTTAAGTAAAGCATCACCTAACTCTTCTAAAATAGAATCATTAGCTTTAAATACATTTATACCTAAGTATTTATCAGTATCTCTAAATAATTTTTCTCTTACAATTGTTTGGTCATATTTACCAAATGCATCAACAGGCATAATTACATCAAGACCATAAATTAAACCAACTTTATAATCATCCTCACCATGTCCAGGAGCAGTATGAACAGCACCAGTACCAGCGTCCATTTCAACATGTTCACCTAAGATAATTTTTGATTGTCTATCATTTAATGGGTTAATTGCATGAGTATTTTCTAATTCTTTAGGACATACATTTTCTACAATTGAACCTGAAATTACTTCATTTTCAATAAGTGAATTATATAATTTCTTAGCAACAATAAATTTATCAGATGTTAAAACATACTCTTCTTCACCATTTAAAGCAATACCAGTATTAGCAGGTAATGTCCATGGAGTTGTAGTCCAGATAATTACAGATGCATCTAATTTTTCATGTTTAAATGCAACATAAATTGATGGAGATGTTTTATCTTCATATTCTACTTCTGCTTCAGCAAGTGCTGTTTGTGCAGCCCAAGACCAATAAACTGGTTTTGATCTTTGAATTAATAAACCTTGTTTAGCAATTGCACAAAGTTCTCTGTAAATATTCGCTTCAAATTTAAAGTCCATAGTTAAATAAGGATTATCCCAATCAGCAATAACACCTAATTGTTTAAACTCTTCTCTTTGAATATCAACAAATTTAGAAGCATGATCTCTACATAATTGTCTTAATTTAGATTTTGGAAGTTCTTTTTTCTTAGTGCTTCCGATTTTTTCTTCAACTTTTTGTTCAATTGGTAAACCATGACAATCCCAACCTGGAACATATCTGATTGATTTTCCATCAAAATAGTGGAATTTGTTAATAATATCTTTTAAAACTTTGTTTAAAGCATGACCAATATGAATATGACCGTTTGCATATGGCGGTCCATCATGTAATGTAAAAGAAGGAGCACCTTCTCTATTACTTTTCATTCTGTCATAAACTTTTTCATCATCCCAAAGTTTATATTTTTTTGGCTCATTTTGAGGAAGATTCCCTCTCATTGGAAACTTAGTATTTGGTAGTAATAAACTGTCTTTATAATCCATCTGTATAGTACCTTCAATTATCATATTATTTATAGTTTTTCATTAAATCGTAGATTATATCCAATTTAGTTTAAAATTAAAATTATCAATAAATAAAAAGTAAAATTAAAAAAGCAGATGTACAACAATTGTACATCTGCTTTTTTAGCAATATTGACACAGTGTTACCAAACTCTATATTTTATTGTTATTTTGTACAAGTTTGTACTTTATTTATCTTAGATACAACTTTAGTATGATACTCTTCGAGCATAATTTTATAATATTAGGAACGATTGAATGAATGAAAAACATTATGAAGTATTAATTGTTGGTGGTGGTATATCTGGAGCTGCACTTTTCTATGAATTAGCAAAATACACTAACTCAAAAAAAATCTGTATGTTAGAAAAGTATGAAGCTTTAGCTACACTTAACTCAAAAGGAAGTAGTAACTCTCAAACAATTCACGTAGGTGATATTGAGACAAATTATACTTTAGATAAAGCAAAAATCACTAAAAGAACTGCGAAAATGATTGAAAAGTTTTGTTTACAGTATGATTTACAAGACAAAATTATGTTTAAACATCAAAAAATGGCTCTTGGTGTTGGAAAAGAAGAAGTTGAATTTATTACAAAAAGATACAATGACTTTAAAGAACTTTTCCCTTACTTAGAATTATGGGATAAAGAAACATTAAGAGAATTAGAGCCTAAATTAGTTTATGCTGATAAAGAACAAACAAAAGATAGACCAGAGCCAATTATTGCAATGGGTGCAAGAGATGAATATACAACTGTTGATTACGGTGCTATGACTGAAGAACTTGCTAAAGCTGGTCAAAATGCTGATTCATCGAAAGTTACAGATATTTTCTATAACTCAGAAGTTGAAGATATTGAAAAAACTGGTGATATGTATAAAGTAACAACTACAAATGGTGATGTATATACTGCTGATTTCGTTGTAGTTAATGCTGGTGCTCACTCATTATACTTAGCTCATAAAATGGGTTACGGTAAACATATGGGTTCTTTATCAATGGCTGGATCATTCTATATTACAAGTGGTGAGTTCTTAAATGGTAAAGTTTACATGGTACAAAATGATAAATTACCATTTGCTGCACTTCATGGAGATCCTGATATCTTAGAAGATGGTAAAACAAGATTTGGACCAACTGCTTTAGCTCTTGGTGTTCTAGAAAGATATAAAGGACTTAAATCTGTTGGTCAATGTATAAAAACAATGAACATAGATGGAAGCATTATTAAAATTTTCTGGGATTTATTAAAAGATTCAGAAATCAGAAACTATGTATTTAAAAACTTCTTATTTGAAGTTCCAGGTATCAATAAAGGTCTATTTGTAAAAGATGCACAAAAAATTGTACCTTCTTTAACAAAAGATGATATTGAATATGCAAAAGGATTTGGTGGAGTTAGACCTCAAGTTCTTAATAAAGATGAGAAAAAACTTATGCTTGGTGAAGCATCACTTAGCGAAGGTAATGGAATTATCTTTAATATGACTCCATCTCCTGGTGCAACTTCATGTTTAGGAAATGCACAAAGAGACATCAAAGTTGTTTGTGATTACTTAAACCTAGATTTTAACGAAGATCAATTCAATGCTGATTTAGTAGAAGAAGAAATAGCATAATTATTTTTTAAAGTAATAAGAGTTTTACTCTTGTTACTTTTCATTCAATAAATTTACCAAAATTATAAAACTTTATACTTCAATAATATATACTTATAGCCATTAAATTCATTTTAAGGCTATCTATCATGCAAAATACAACTTTTTCACAAACTAAGATGATTAAACTTCAAGATATGCTTAGAAAGCATAATAAAACAATTACAACAGCTGAATCATGTACAGGTGGACTAATAGCTCATATGATTACAAAAGTATCAGGTTCATCAGATATATTTAATGGAGCAATTGTAAGTTACTCAAATGAAATAAAAAATCAAGAATTAAATGTAAAAAATACAACTTTAGAAAAATATGGTGCTGTAAGTATTGAAGTTGTAAATGAGATGTTAGCAGGAGCTTTAAGCAAATTTAAAGCTGACTATGCAATTGCAGTATCAGGAATAGCTGGACCAACAGGTGGTACTGAAAAAAAACCAGTAGGTACTGTTGTTATTGGTTTTGAGTGTAAAAATATCGATAAAATCGTAGTTTCTAAACACTTTAAAGGTTCAAGAGAAGAGGTACAAGTAAAGGCTGCAAATTATGTTTTTGAAGAAATTTCAAAATTTATTGAAAAAACAATTGACAAATAAAAAAAAACCTATTATAATTCCAGTCCAATTTAAGTAGAACAATTTAAATTGAAAGAGTGACCCGTTAGCTCAGCTGGTAGAGCATCTCCCTTTTAAGGAGGTGGCCGATGGTTCGAATCCATCACGGGTCACCATTTATAAATGTTAAATAATTATGGTCCCTTCATCTAATGGTTAGGATTTTGGATTTTCATTCCAACCATAGGGGTTCGAATCCCCTAGGGATCACCAATAATATTACTTAACATTTATTCGGTCGATTAGCTCAGTTGGTAGAGCGCTACCCTTACAAGGTAGACGTCGCAAGTTCGAGTCTTGCATCGACCACCATTTTTAAGAATCTTATAACACAGTGGTGTTGATTTTTAAATCTTATTTTTGTGACTTCTATTTACAATTTATTGTATCTAGTATTTTTAAGCGCGGTAGTAGTTTAGTTGGTTAGAACGCCTGCCTGTCACGCAGGAGGTCGAGGGTTCGAGTCCCTTCTACCGCGCCACTTTTTATTTTATATGTGACCCGTTAGCTCAGCTGGTAGAGCATCTCCCTTTTAAGGAGGTGGCCGATGGTTCGAATCCATCACGGGTCACC
>NZ_JBGUES010000133.1:0-6557 GCF_041821165.1 Poseidonibacter sp.
CTTCAATATTTATTACTCTTTTTTGATTTTCAATTTTTGTAATTTTAATCTTTTTATTTTTTGCATAGATTTCAAGTTCTTTACTTAAGTCAAAAAAAGAACCTGTAAAAGTTTGATTAGGTAGTTTAAAACTATTTTGTATTTTTGTAATAGTATTTGATTTATTATAATCCTCTATTATTAAAAAGAATACAAAAAAAAGAACAAGTGTTAATAAATATATTTCTATTTTTACTTTTTTACTTGAATTATTAAATTTATTATTTAGATAATTGTACATCAATTACTACTTTATATTTACTCTCATTTTCTATATATTGAACTTTATTTGAGAGTAGTTTATTTTTATATAATTCTATAAATAGATAAATATCATCTTTTTTTAATGCACTTGCAGTTAATTGAACTTTATTTAATTTATATTCAAAAGATTCTAAATTTAATTTATAGTTTTTTAGTTCTTTCATTATTAATAAAAAATCTTGTAATAATGGTTTATATTTATTATTTTGTATAAATTTTTCTATTTCATTTTTTACTTTTTCATTATGATTATTTAGTATTTCTTCTTTACTATTATTATCAATAAAAAAAGCAAAATAGGAAAAGGTAAGTGAGGATAAAAGTAATATAGATAATAGATAAATTTTAAAACTATTGTTTTTTATATCTTTAATGTTTATAAGTTCTTCTTTTGCCTTTTTATTAAAATCTATTTGATATTGTTGTAATGTCTCTTTTTGTATTTCAAAAATATTTTCAATATTAATTTTGAGTTTTTTTACAATATACTCTTTTATCTCTACATCAGAAATCTTATAATCTAGTTTTTGGAAATAGTACATTTTCATATCTTTATATAAAACAAAAAAATCATCTAAAATAAATAAATCAAAACTATTAATATTCTTTTTATTTATATAATACATTTCAAGTATTTGAGGAAGTATATATTTATATTTTTTATTAATTATAATAATTTGATAATTGTTTGAGTAAGGAAGATAGTTTGTAAAAATAAAATCATTTTTATCATGATTTATTTTTTGTAAGTTTAAACTATTATAAGTAAAATCTTGAAGATATTTATCCTCAATTTTCTCAGAAACATTAACAATAATAGTTCTGATATCTTTTATATTTGCAATTTGTTTCATAAAACACCTACTATTAAAAGTAGGTTATTTTATTATATATAACTTTTTTAGACCTTAATTAATAATATTAGTTATGTTTATAAAGTTACATCATATCCAAGGTCTTTTAATCCTTGTTTATTTTTAGTCCAACCTTTTTTAACAGATACAAAAAGTTCTAAGTAACATTTTCTACCTGTTAGGTTTTCAATTTTAAGTCTTGCATCTTTACCAATTCTTTTAATTGCAGTTGCACCTTTACCAATAATCATACCTTTTTGAGTACCTTTTTGTACAATAATAGTAGCTTTTATAACATCTAAGTTATCTTTTTCTTCTACTTTATTTATTAATACATCTGTTTCATAAGGAATTTCATCTGAAATATTCTCAAAAATTGATTCTCTAATAAACTCTTTAAAAATATCTCTTAAGTGTTCAGTAGTTAAAATCTCAGGATCGAATAAATAAGGATGTTCTGGTAAATGCTTTACAACATCATCTAAAATATTAGCATGAGTTGTAGCTTTTTTGATTGAAACAGGAATTACTGATTCATATCTGTCTGCATAAACTTCATACTCTTTCATTTTTTCTAAAACTTCTTCATTTGTTACATTATCAATTTTAGTTAATAATAAGATATGTTTTACATTCTTTTTATTTTTAACTAAAAAGTCTTCATAATGTGTTAATTTATCAGTAACAGGTGCTAGGAATAAAATTAAGTCACAATCACCCATTGCTTTTAAAGCTTCATCTAACATAAACTTATTTATTAATTTTTCAGTTTCGTGAATTCCAGGTGTGTCTACAAATACAATTTGATCATCTTCATGCATAACAATAATATTAGATCTTTTTCTTGTTGCATTTGCCTTATGTGAAACCATTGCAATCTTTTCACCAACAAGCCAATTTAGTAAAGAACTCTTACCAGCATTTGGTCTACCTACAACCGATACATAACCACATTTAGTCATTATTTCTCCTCAAGCTATATTTTATTAATAGCTTTTATAAATTAAAGCTTTTATTCTACCATTATTGTAATTACAAAGCGTTAAACCCTAATCAAATGTATCTTCATATTTTTTTCTAATAAGTAAAAATTCATCCAAGTTCTCAAAAAAAACATCAACTAAATCAGGGTCAAAATGAATACCTTTATTTTCAATAAAAAATTGTTTTATTTCAACTAAAGGCCAAGCTTTTTTATAACATCTATCACTTCCTAATGCATCAAATACATCAGCAACAGCTGTAATTCTTCCATAAATATGTATATCTTCTCCTTTTAATCCACGAGGATAACCAGAACCATCCCATTTTTCATGATGCTCATAAGCAACAATTGCAGCTGTTTTTAAAATCTCTCTTTTTGAATGTTTTAGCATTTCATAACCAAGTTGAGCATGAGTTTTCATAATTTTCCACTCTTGACCAAAAAGTTGTCCTGGTTTTTTCAATATTGCATCTGGTATTCCCACTTTTCCAATATCATGCATTGGTGATGCTTCTTTTAATAATTCAGATGTTCTTTCATCTAATCCATATTTTATTGCTAATAATTTTGAATACTCAGCAACTCTTTTTACATGATTTCCTGTCTCTTTAGAACGAGATTCACCAATAGCACCCATTGTAAAGATTACCTCTTTTTGAGTATTTACTATCTCTTCATTTAAGTGTTCTATTTCTTTTATATTTTTACTTATTGTTTTTGTCATTTTATTAAAAGATTTTGATAATTTACCAAATTCATCATTTGTTGTTATTGGTAAACGAGATGATAAATACTCTTTATTCATTGTAACACCATGAATATATTCAAGTATAAAAGATAAAGGAACATTAATTCTTGAGATTAATGTACTTGCAGATAAAAAGATTAATATTAAAAAGAAAATTCCAACAGCAAGGATAATTATTGTAGTTTGTTTAGAAACCTTATCTGAGTGATTTAATATATCAAGTTTTATTTCATTTGATATAGTATTTAAAACATCTAGATTTTTAAATATTTTTTTATTTGTATCATTTTTTTGAACTATTAATGATTCTAATACTTTTTGCTCTTGTAATAGTTGTTTTCTAGAAATTATAATAAAAGTTGTAAGTTCATTAATTTGTGAATATCTTGAGTTTATTTTTTCAATACTATCTTTAAAGTTATTTGTAAAAGTTTTAAATTGTTGAATATTAATTAAACTATTTTGTATTAATAAAGATAATTGAGATAAATTATTTGCACTTATACTATTTATAATATCTTTATTTTTAGCATTGATTATTGTATTTAAAAAAGTTGGCAATCTTAAAATTGAAGAATCCAAGTCTTTTGTTAAACTCATAATCTTATTTAAATTTTCATTTTTATAATCTGTTTTTTCTTTTAGTTTTCTATTATATCTTTGCGTTGCAAGAGATGCAATTCCATATATTCTTTCTGTTTGGATTGATATATTTTCTATATGATTTTCAATCTGATTTTTATACTCTTCTAAATTACTCTCATAAAACAAAATTACAGATTTAGAAATATACATTTTATTTTGTATATTAATTTCACTATTTATTAATTTACTTATATTTTTTACCTCTTCATTATATTTAGGTATATAATTATTATCTTTATACATATTTAATATTAAGTTATATTTTTGTTCTTTTAAGAGTTCTTTTTCAAATTTTTCTAAATTATTTAGAGATGAAGCCATAAGTATTTCAGTATCAAGATAATTTAAATCTTTAATAGTATTTAAAATATCTTGATTTTGTTTTTCTAAGCTTAATATATGTTTTAAAGTATTTTGATCATATTTGATTGTTGATGATAAATAGCTCATAGTAAAAGCAAAGCCTACAATTACTAATCCCATAATAACAACACCAAATATTACAATCGTTTTAATTGAAAAGTAATTAGATATTTTTTGAAGTAATCCTATCATGACTAATCCTTACTTTTAAAAATGCTATCCCATGAAACCTCAACAATTTCATTATTTTTTATACCTGTTAACCAAATTTTTGAACTATATTGATGAGTTCTTTTATCAAAAGAAGATTCAAATCCCAATCCTATATCAATTGTTTTTAGTTTATTTAATTCATTAAATATATTTTGTGAATTTACATCTTCATTTTTTATATCTTTTATACCTTCAATAAATAGTTTTGCAATAATATAACCTTCTAGTGAAATAAAATCAGGAGCAATTAGAGGAAATTCACTTTTAATATTTTCTCTAAATTCCTTAACTATTTGTAAATCAGAATTTAATAAAGGTACAACTTGAGTAATATAGATATCTTTTGAGTATCCCCCTAATTTTTCAATTAAAACACTTGTATTTATAGGAGATAAAGAGAAAAATTTAATATCAGGAAAATCATCTTTTGCATATTTTATAAATTTAATAGTTGGTTTATCAACACTTACCATTAAAATGATTTTTATTTTTTTATTTGATTCAAGGATTTTGCTTAAAGCATTTTCAATATTTTCTGTTCCTCTTGTGTATCTGCTATGAACAATTTTACTTATATCTTCATATCCACTATCTCTTAATGCTTTAATTGCTCCATAATATCCACTATCACCATAAGTGTCATTTTGTGTAAAAAAAGCCATTTCTTCTGGTGTAATACCTTGTTTTAATAAATTTAAAATTATGTAATATGCTTCTTGTGAATATGAAGCTCTATAATTAAAAATATACTCATTTGAAGATGGATTTCTAAGAATCCCTCCTCCACTATAAGCACCAAATGAAACAATTTTATTTTCATTTACAATTGGTACGGTAACATTTGCAGTTGGTGTTCCTAGATTACCTAAGAAAGCAACTACCTTTTCTTCATTTATTAATTTTCTTACATTTTTACTAGCAGAAATTGGATTATATTTATCATCTAAAGTAATAAGTTTATATTTATTTTCAGAAGTTTTATTTATTACATTTAGGTATGTTTGAATACCTGTTTTCATACTATTACCTAAATAATCAATTGGACCACTAAAGTCAGCTGACATTCCAATTTTTATCTCTTTAGATTCTAGACTAAGAATTAGTATTGTTAGTAAAAATATTTTTTTTAGTATATTTTTCATTTTTTACTCTTTTAAATAATTTCTTAATAATTATATTATACATCAATCAAAATTTATTTATCTCTTTCTAAAATTCAAACTTTGTAATAAATCACTTTTACTTATATTTTCATTTGAATTTAAATCAGCTATAGTTCTTGCAACTTTTAGTACTTTATTTATACTTCTAAAAGATAATTGATAATTTATTATTGCTTTTTCCATAATAAAACTTGACTCTTCATCTAAGGTACAATATTTTTTTATATCTTCATCTTTTAGTTTTCCATTTAAATCTTTTTGACCTCGTTTCTTTTGTATTTTAAAAGCTTCTATTACCTTTTCATGTAACTCTTCTGATGTAACAATGTTTTTAGAATCTTTAAAACTATCATTCATAATTATATATAAATCAATTCTATCTAAGAAAGGATCAGATAATCTATTTTTATATCTTTGAATTTCCAATTCATTGCATCTACACTCTTTTATACTTGAAAGTAAATTTCCACAAGGACAAGGATTCATCGCACTTACAAAAGTAAATTTTGTATCATAAATTATTTTTGAATTAACTCTTGAAATAAGTATTTTATTATCTTCAAGTGGTTCTCTTAAAGCCTCTAAAACTGATTTTGAAAAATGAGGTAGTTCATCAAAAAATAAAATACCATTATTACATAATGCTATTTCACCCATTTTTGCATTTGAACTTCCTCCTCCAAAAATCGAAGATTTAGTTGATGTATGATGTGGACTTCTAAAAGAGCGTAAAGGAATAAAATCTACTTCTTTATAATCCAAAGATTGCAATTTAGCTTTTTCTAATATCTCTTCTAAACTCATAGGAGGCATTATATATCTCAATCTTTTTGCTATCATACTTTTACCACAACCAGGACTTCCTTCAAATATCATATTATGATTTCCACACGCACAAATAAGTGAAGCAAACTTTGCTAAATCCTGCCCTATTACATCTGAAAAATTTTCATCATAGTTTTTTTCATAATAAAAAGTCTCATCATTTATAATTAATTTTTCATAATGTAAACTATTTTTATTGTATTTGTATTTTTCTTTATCATTAGAGTTAAAAAAGTCAATAGCTTCAACAATATCTTTTACTACATAAATCTCTATATTTGGAATATTAGATATTTTTTCTGCACTATCTTGGCAAACTAAAACTTTTTTTAATTTTTTATTTCTAGCTAAGGATAGAATTATAGGAAAGATTGTGCTTGTATCTTTTAGTTGTCCTGATAAACCAAGTTCTGCAAATACATAAAATTCATCAAAATTAATACTCTTTTTGTCATATA
>NZ_JBGUES010000134.1:0-6528 GCF_041821165.1 Poseidonibacter sp.
GATAGAAAATAACGCAAAAAGAGTGTAAAAATGCAAGATATAATAAAAGCTATTGAAAAAGCAAGTATTGAAATAAAAGAAATAATAGAAACAGGTGATACAGGTAAGAGTGAACAAGAAAACTCAACAGGTGATACACAATTAAAACTTGATATTGCAAGTGATATTATTATTGAAAATATTTTTAAAGAAATTCCTAGTATTAAAGCTATTGTTTCAGAAGAACAAGAAGATATTGTTCATTTAAATGATGATGGTGAATATTTAATTGCTTATGATCCTTTAGATGGATCTTCTTTAGTTGATGTAAATTTATCAGTTGGTTCAATTTATGGAATATATAAAAATGAATTTAATGCTAAAAATATTATTGCATCTGTTTATGTAGTATTTGGTCCAAGAGTTGAAATGGTTGTTGCCATTGATGATGTTAAAATGTATAGATTAAAACATGGTAAATTTGAGTTTATACAAGATATTGTATTAAAAGAAAAAGGTAATTTAAAAGCACCTGGTTCTACTCAAAGTTGTTGGGCGCCACACCATAAAAAAATGGTTGATGATATTTTTAATGATGGTTACAGATTAAGATATTCAGGTGGTATGGTTCCTGATTTACATCAGATTTTATTAAAAGGTGGTGGATTATTTTCATATCCAGGAACAAGTGATAGACCAAAAGGAAAATTAAGACAATTATTTGAAGTTTTCCCATTTGCATATACTTATGAAAAAGCTGGTGGACAAGCAATTGATGGAGAAAAAAGAGTTTTAGAAGTTGAAACTACACATATTCATGATACAACACCATGTTTCTTTGGTTCAAATCATGAAATAAATAGAGTTTTAGAAGTTTATAAGAATAATGGATAAAGAAGAGAATATTGAACTTGATGAATGGCAAGAAAAACTAGAAAAAGTTTTACAAGAATTAAAAACTTGCCAACAAACAAATAACTTAGATACATGTTCAGCATGTGATAAATTTTTTGATTGTGAATTAAGAAAAAAATATGTAGTAGCTGTATATTCATCTATGAACAAAGGTTCAGGTGGTGGATTTGAATTTTAATAAGAAAAAAGAGGGAAGAATGGAAGAATCTTGCAAAAATGTATATATAACGACACCAATTTATTATGTAAATGATGTAGCGCATATTGGTCATGCCTACACAACTATTATCGCTGATATGTTAGCTAGATACTCTAGATTAACAGGTGCAAATACTTACTTTTTAACAGGAACTGATGAGCATGGACAAAAAATTGCTCAAAGTGCAGAAGCTAGAGGTAAAACTCCAAAAGAGTATGCTGATGAAGTTTCAGGTAAATTTAAATCATTATGGGATGATTTTGATATTTCTTATGATAAATTTATAAGAACTACTGATGATGAACATAAAATTGGTGTTCAAAAAGCATTTGAAACTATGTACAATAAAGGTGATATTTACAAAGGTGATTATGAAGGTTACTATTGTGTATCATGTGAGACATTCTTTACAGAAAAACAATTAGTTGATGAACAATTTTGTCCTGATTGTGGAAAACCAACAAATATAGTAAAAGAAGAGAGTTTCTTTTTCAAATTATCTGCATATGAAGATAAGTTAATTAAGTGGTATGAAGAAAATGAAGATTGTATTTTACCACGTGCTAAGAAAAATGAAATTGTAAACTTTGTTAAAGGTGGATTAAGAGATTTATCAATTTCTAGAACTTCTTTTGACTGGGGTGTTAAACTTCCTGAATCATTAAATGAACCAAAACACGTAATGTACGTTTGGTTAGATGCACTTATGAACTATATCACTGCTTTAGGTTATGGAAGTGATGAAAAAAATATGAATCACTGGCCTGCTTCAACTCATTTAGTTGGAAAAGATATTTTAAGATTCCATGCTATTTATTGGCCAGCATTTTTAATGTCATTAGATTTACCATTACCAAAACATATTGCTGCTCATGGTTGGTGGACAAGAGATGGTGAAAAAATGTCTAAGTCTAAAGGAAATGTTGTTGATCCTAAAAAAGTTGCAGATGCTTATGGTTTAGATGCATTTAGATACTTTATGTTAAGAGAAGTTCCTTTTGGTCAAGATGGAGATTTTTCACAAAAAGCTTTAATGGATAGAATCAATTCTGATTTAGGAAATGATTTAGGAAACTTATTAAATAGAATTTCTGGAATGAGTGGGAAATACTTTGATTTTAAAGTTACTTCTAAAGATGTAGAAAAGTTCCATAGAAAAGAGCTTGATGAAGTTGAAGAAATTTTAGAAAATATTGAAGATTATTTATATAAAATGCAATTAAATAGATATTTAGAAGATATTTGGAAAGTATTAACAATTGCAAATAAAGCAATTGGTGATTATGAACCTTGGGCTAAAATGAAAGAAGGAAAAGAAGACGAAGCTATGGCTTTAGTTGCTTTAATTACTAATATCATGGCTAGAGTTTCACTTCTTTTAGATTCTGTAATGCCTGAAAAAATTGGAAAAATTGCAGCTTCTTTAGGAATTACTATTGATAATGCAACTTATATTTCTTTAATTAAAAACAAAGAATTAATTGCAGATACAACTATTACTAAAGTTGAGCAATTATTCCCAAGAATTGAAGAAGTTTTATTAGAACAAGCAAAACCAGCTGTTGTTGAAAAATCAGTTGCTGAAGAAAAATCTAATAAAAAAGAAGAAACAAAAGAAGTTGAAGATGATAATTTAATTACTATTGATAAATTTTTTGAAACTTCTTTAAAAATTGGAACTATTGTAGAAGCTGTTGAAGTTCCAAAATCTAAAAAACTTTTAAAATTACAAGTTGATTTAGGTGAAGGAAGAAATAGACAAATTCTAGCAGGAATAAAAGAGTTTTATTCAGCTGAAGAATTAGTTGGAACTCAAGCTTGTGTAGTTGCAAACTTAAAACCTGCAAAATTAATGGGTATGTTAAGTGAAGGAATGTTAATGGCTGCTAAAGATGAAAATGGTTTATCTTTAATTAGACCAGAAGCTCCTAAAACTATTGGAACAAAAATAAGCTAATGCAAATTACTTCTATATTAGATATTATTGATGGTAGACTTTTAAATCAACCATCAATATCTTATATATACTCTTTAAAAATGATTGCTTCAAAAGTAAGAGAAGGCGATCTTTTTATAGCTAGAGATTTAGATGATATTTCTTTAGCTGTACAAAATGGAGCTTTTGCAATCATAGTAGATAAGATTTATCCTATTATAGATAAAGAAATTGCATGGATTAGAGTTGATAATATTGATCGTTGTTTAGTTCAATTATTAAGATATAAATTAGCACATTTTAATCTTGAAGCATATTATTGTGAAAAAGTTTCTTATGATTTATTAAAAATTTTTTCAAGTTCAAGTAATAAAAATATTAAAGTTATTCCTAACTCTTTAGATTATTTTATTAAATATATAAATGATATAGAAGATGCAGATATTTTAATTTGTAATGATAAAAAACTTTTAGATAAGCTTTATCCAAATAATAAAGAGTTTATTGTAAATAATTATAAAATTGAAAATTTAATTGAACACTCACTATTTGAAGTTTCATTTTCCTATAAAGACAATTATTTTCCTAAATTAAAAATATCTACTATTTATATAAATAACTTTTTATCTGTTTATGAGTTTTTAGAGTCAACACTAGAATACTCTAGATTAAAATATTTTAATCATCTAAAACCTATTTTTTTAGATAAAAATATGAATTTAACAGATTTTGGTAAAAGTGATAAATTTATTATTTCTCAAAATACAAAAAATCTATTAAAAAATGAGATTGTTTTTTTTAAAGAGAAGTTCTCATATGCAAAAACTATATTTTTAACATCTAAATATATAAATGAATTAGATAACCAACAAATTTTAATTGAAGATATTAAAGATATTAAAAAAGAATTAAAAAAACACTCCTTTAATGCCGCATATATTGTTGGCTTTGAATTTAATGAACTTTCAAAAAATCTTATTAAATTAGAAAAAGAGTTAACTCTTTTCTAATTTTTTAGTATACCATTCCAAATGAACTTATAACTTTTCCTAATATCTTAAGATCTTTTACACCTAATATTTGAGAAGGATAATCTTTATTATCAGAAATAATATCTAAATTTCCATCAACTTTTTTTTGTATTCTTTTAACAAAAAGTCCATGTTCTGTTGTAAAAGCATAAATTCCATCTCTATTACAATCATTTTTAGTTTTATCAATAAAAATTATATTGTCATTATTCAAAGTTGGTTCCATTGAGTCCCCTACTACATTAATCGCATCAATATTTTTAAGATTATCTTTCCCACCTAACATATGAATAAAATATGGAGGAATTTCTAAAGATTCAAAATTATCTTCACTCTCATACGCCCCTCCTCCTGCACTAACACTTACAGAAGGAAAATATTTAATCCAATATTTATCTGTAGTATCTACAAGTGAACCTGGGTTTTGATTGTATAAAAGCCAATTTATTGATATTTTTTTTCTAGCACAAAAATTTAGTATATTTGAATAAGGAATTTTGCCTCTATTTTTCATTGTTGCAAAATTTGCTTGAGATAATTCAAGAGATTGGGCAACATCTTTATCAAAAACCTTACCATTTTTCCCATCTGAACTAAGAATATCTTTTAATTTATCAATGATTTCACTTACTACTAACATTTAAACTCCCATTACATAGTATTTACATAAGTATATTACAAATTGACATAAAAATTAATTAAATTTAATATTTTATATATAATTTGACATATTAAAAATAAAAGGACACATTATGATAAATAAATTTTTTGAATTTAAAGAAAATGTAATGCACTTTCTTAAAAAAATTGACATATTGATTTACCAAATTGGAGATAAGCTTTTATAATAAAAATAAATTGTTAAATTTATATAAATTAAAGTTAAAAATAAATGTTACTAAAGCTACTTTTATATATTATTACAATTATAATTACATGGTAATAACCACGGAGAAGATTATGGAAATAAACTTAGTTATGGAAGCACTGAAGTTTATGATGCTAGGAATGGGAGTTGTATTCTCATTCTTAATCATTATGATGTTCGTGCTAAAAATTCAGGCGGCATTGCTTACGAAATATTTCCCTGCGAAGGAAGTAAAGATTGCAATGAAACCAAAAGTTTCACGTGCATCAAACGAAACTGCTAAAGTGGCTGCTATTGTTGCTGCTGTTCAACATCACAAAAATCTAAAAGGTTAATATTAATGTCTAAAAAATATATTGATGTCATGGATACTACATTTAGGGATGGATTTCAATCTGTCTTTGGAGGTAGAGTTTTAATGAATGACTTCTTTCCTGCTGTTGAAGCTGCGAAAGATGCTGGAATTACTCATTTTGAGTTCGGTGGTGGAGCTAGGTTCCAATCTTTATTTTTCTACTTACAAGAAAATGCATTTGAAATGATGGACAAATTCAGAGAAATTGTTGGTCCAGATGCAAACTTACAAACTTTAGCACGAGGTATTAACACTGTTATGCTTGATACAGGTTCAAGAGAACTTGTTGACTTACATGCTAAAATGTTCGCAAAACATGGAACAACAACAATTAGAAATTTTGATGCTTTAAACGATGTACAAAACTTAGAATACTCAGCTGAATGTATTAAGAAATATGGTTTAAATCACGAAGTTGTTGTTACTCTTATGGATTTACCTCCTGGATGTACGGGAGCTCATGATGTTGCATTTTATGAAAAAACATTAAGAAATATTTTAGATAGTGGACTTCCATATGATTCAATCTGTTTTAAAGATGCTTCAGGAACTTCATCTCCTCAAAAAATTTATGAAACAATTCAAATGGCTAGAAAACTAGTTGGAAATGATACTCATATAAGACTTCATACTCATGAAACTGCTGGTGTTTCAGTTGCTTGTTATTTAGCAGCTTTAGATGCTGGTGCTGATGGTATTGATTTAGCTGCATCACCTGTTTCTGGTGGTACTTCTCAACCTGATATTTTAACAATGTTACATGCTGTAAAAGGTAAAAACTACGATTTAGGTGGTTTAGAAATTGAGAAAATTTTAAAATATCAAGAAGTTTTAAATCACTCTTTAAAAGATTACTTTATTCCACCAGAAGCTACACAAGTTTCTCCTTTAATTCCATTTTCACCAATGCCTGGTGGCGCATTAACTGCTAATACTCAAATGATGAGAGATAATGGAACTTTAGATAAATTCCCAGAAGTTATTAAAGCTATGAGAGAAGTTGTTGAAAAAGGTGGTTACGGTACTTCTGTTACTCCAGTTTCACAATTTTATTGGCAACAAGCTTATGCAAATGTAATGTTTGGACCATGGAAACAAATAGCTCCTGGTTATGGGAAAATGGTTCTTGGTTATTTTGGTAAAACACCAGTTGAACCAGATGCACAAGTTGTTGCATTAGCTGCAGAGAAATTAAAATTAGAACCAACTAAAGAAAATCCTTTAGATATTGCAGATAGAGATGAA
>NZ_JBGUES010000135.1:0-6492 GCF_041821165.1 Poseidonibacter sp.
CAAATAGCACAATTAAACAAATTATAACTGGAAACTTTGGATTATTTCCATATAGAAAAAACTATTTAATACCAGTGTCTTATGATTTAAAAGAAAAAGAGAATAGAAATCAAATAGAAACATATTTTCAGTTTAGTATTGAAAAACCTATTTCTTATGACTTTTTTGGTTTAGATGAATCAATATCAACAGCTTACACTCAAAAATCATTTTGGCAAACAAATAAAAACTCTTCACCTTTTAGAGAAACAAACTATAGTCCAGAAATTTTTATTCAATTTCCCTATAAAAATAGTGAAACAGTAAAAGGATATAAAGTATCATTAATTCATGAATCAAATGGAAAAAATGACTTAGAATCAAGATCATGGAATAGAATATATTTAGAGAGTTATTTACAACTTTCAAATGTTTTTATTATTCCTAGAATTTGGTATAGAATTCCTGAAAAATCACAAAATGATGATAATCCAGATATTTATGATTATTATGGATATGGTGATTTAAGATTGCTTTATCCCTATAAAAAACATACATTTGAATTAAAATTAAGAAATAATCTAAAACTTACTCAAAACAATAAAGGTGCTGCACAATTAGACTGGACTTTTCCTTTACCTGAATTTATGTCGACAGTTAATTCTTATGGTTTTATGCAGATATTTTCAGGTTATGGAGAAAGTTTAATTGACTATGATAAAGAGATTCATAAAATTGGTTTTGGTATAGCATTCTCAAGATAAAAAAGGTTAAAAAGGTCTTTTTTTATCAAGAGTATTTATATAAGTATAAATTGCATTTATTTCTTCTTTAACTAAAAAATATGTGGGCATAATATTAGCTTTATATACAAGTTTTTCACAAACCTCATCATCTTTGAATTTTCTTTTTTCATTTTTTTTACTATTTATTTTTTTGAAAAACTCTTCATATTTTACATTTTTAATACTAGGAACAACTAAATCACAAGTATATATTTTCTTTTTGTATTTATGTTTAAATGTAACAATCTTTTTTCCCTCTGCTTTTTCTCCATGACAAGTATTACAACCTATTCCTCTTGGATTATTATAAAGCATCTCTCCATATTCAAATTTTGTAATAAAAGAGTCATCAACTTTTTCTAATATTTGTTTTTTATCATTTGCAAAAATATTTATAGAAAAAAACAGTGTAAGAAAAACAGCTAATACTATTCTCATATTTGCTCCACTAATCTTTTTTTATTTTTCATAAACCAATAAAAAGATAAAATTAAACCAGGTGTTTTAGCTTTTGATTCATCAAAAATAAAATCTTCAATTTCATCAATTGGAACAAACATTAATTCAATCTCTTCATCATTTATTCCTCCACCTTTATGTTTTTTCATTGATTCATTAATTTTTGCATAATATAAAAATTGTTTAGCTCCACTTACTCCAACATTTGTATAAAAAGATGTAACTTTTTCAATTGATTCTAAACTTACATCATAACCGCACTCTTCGTTTATCTCTTCTTTTACAATTTGTTCTAAAGATACATCTTTATCAATAATTCCTGCACATAATTCATAAGTACAAGTATGATTTTTATCATTTAGATAAACAGGTGCACGAAATTGTTTTACAAGTAAAAAAGATTTTTTTTCTTCATGATAAAGTAAAATTGCAACTGAATCAAAACTTTTTACAGCTTCCCATATTTTATCTTTACCATTTTGATTAAATGTTATCTTTACAGGATGTACAAACCTTGTATCTTTTAATTCACTAGTTTTAAAGTTTTTTATTATATTAATCATTTTTATTTCTTTTATGTTTTAGTACTATTGATGAAAAATCAATATAGAATGTTGAACCAATATCAACTTTAGATTCTGTACGAATTATAATATTATATTCATCACATATTCTTTTAACAATATCTAATCCTATTCCAAATCCACCTTCAATATTATTACCTCTTTTATATCTTTTAAATATAATATTTTGTTCTTTTTTACTTATTCCAATACCAAAGTCTTCAATTGACAAAATATTGTCTTTTATATTTACTAAAATTTTTGAGTTTTTATTACTATATTTTATAGCATTAGAAATTAGATTATTTACAATTTTCTGTGCTTTTGTTTTATCCATTAAAATTCTACAATCTTCTAGGTTAGTTTCAATACTAATATTTTTAGTAATCGAGATATCATTAAAATACTCTGCACTATAGGATACTAAATCTTTTAAGTTAAAGTCTTCAACTTGTTTATCATTTAAATCATTAAAGGCAGAAAAATGAATATCATTATATATTTGTGATATTTGTTTACTACTACTTAATATATACTTCATCATCTTTTCAGGATTTTTACCATTTTTAAGCATTGATACAGATGTCATTAAAACAGAAATAGGAGTATTTAATTCATGAGCTGAATCTTTTATAAACTTATCCATATCTTCAACTTTTTCACGAATTGGTTTTAATAAAATCTTTGAAAGTAAATATCCAATAAAACCAATAAATATTGCACTTAATATTAAAGTGATTATTACATATACTTTTAATTTATCCCTATTATCAATTCCTTGACAAGTTTCAATAACAATATATTTTATATCAATATTATCTTCATCTAAACTACTTATATAAAAATTGAAATGTTCCTTTTCATACATTTGTTTAGAAAAGTCAATATACTCAGCACCTTCTAAATATGAAAATATTACATTTTTATCTTTATCATATAAGGCATATCTTAAATTTTCATTATTTAAAACTCTTGGGTTAAATTTTCTATTTTTTATATGAGAATTTATAATTTCAGATTTAATATGCATTGATGCATTATTCATTTGCATACTACAAGTATCAGCTACTTTTTTTAATTCATTATTATAATAAATATATAACATTACTCCAATTAAAAAAATTGCAGAACCTACGTAAATTGATAAAAAACTAAAAAGTGCTTTTTTTTCATTTTTATTCAAATTTATACCCTATTCCTCTAATTGTTGTTATTTTATCTTTTCCAATAATCTCACGTAAATTTTTTATGTAAACTCTTATCGTTGCATCAGTTGGCATTTCTTCATAAGCCCAAATATTTTGTAATAATTCAGCACTTGAGATTACTCTATTTTTATGAGTACAAAAATATTTTAAAATATCTCTCTCTTTTTGTGCAATACTTATAGTTTTTTCAGGAAGTGTAATTTTACAAGTTTCTGGTTCAAAAGATATAGATGAGCTAATCTGAATTTTATTATCTTGTTCAATTGAAAATTGTCTACATAATCTTAGAATTCTTTGATCTAATTCTTCTAAATCAAAAGGTTTTTTTATATAATCATCAACTCCACTTTCAAAAGACTCTTTTAAATGTTTAATATCATGATAAGCTGTAAGTATTATTGCAGGAGTATTATTTTTATACTCTTCTCTTATAGTTTTTAGAACTTCAATACCTGTCATTATTGGAGTATTTATATCTAATAATGCTAAATCAAATTTCTCATCAATTAGATTTTCTAATGCCTCTTGTCCATTTAGACATAATGTAACATCATAACCTTTATCTTCAAGATGGTCGCTTAATAAGTCACTTAGTGCATTATCATCCTCTAATAGTAAAACTTTCATATATAATCCTAATTTATAGCTTGGGTATTATATTATAATTTTGTTTATTTATTGTGTATAATTTTTTTGAAGAACCTATAACTTAAATTTATAAATTATAGGTTTAAAATAGTGTTTATCTAAAGTTTTCGAATACTAATGGAGCTTTTAATTCTAATGATTTAAGATGTCTCATTACAGCTTGTAAATCATCAATATTTTTTCCAGTTACTCTGATTTCATCACCTTGATTTACAGAAGTTACTTTTAATTTTAATTGTTTAATTTCAGCTTGAATAGTTTTTGCTTCATCTTTTTCAATACTATCAATTATTTTATAAGTAAATTTTCTATTTCCACCACTTGAATCCTCAGATTTTAATTCTTCTAAAGAGTTAATAGAAATATCTCTTTTATTCATTTTAGAAATTAAAATATCTTTCATAGCGTCTATTTTATTATCACTTGCACTTGTTAATACAAGTGTTTTTGCACCTTGATTTAAATCTATTTCTTTAATAATACCTTTGAAATCATATCTATTATCAATTTCTTTTTGTGCTTGAATAACTGCATTTTTCATTTCTTGCATATCTAATTTTGCAGATATATCAAATTGATGTTCTTTTGCTTTTGCCATTTTTTTCCTTTTAATTATTAAAGTTATTTTTAAATGAGTTGAAAATTATAACTAATATACTTAAAGATTTTCTTTAAGATTAGCAGTAGAGATAATATATTAACTAGAGTCTAGTTAATATATTAAAAATTAGTTTTTTGAGGCTTTTGGTAAAACAAGATTTAAGAATATTCCAATTAATGCACCAAGTCCAATTCCTGAGAATGGAACACCACCAAAGTTAAATGTCATACCACCAATTGAAAATACTAAAATCATAGAAACAATAATCATATTTCTAGGACAAGTAAAATCTGTATTTGATTTAATAAGTGTTGAAATACCTAATGTTGCGATAATTCCAAATAGTAATAACATAATTCCGCCCATAACTGGTGTTGGAATAGTTGATAAAATTGCTCCAATTTTTCCTACAAATGCTAAGATAATAGCAAAAAATGCAGCCCATGTCATAATAGCTGGGTTATATGCTTTTGTAACAGTAACAGCACCTGTAACTTCTGAATATGTTGTATTTGGTGGTCCACCAAATAATGCAGCAACAGAAGTAGCAAGTCCATCACCTAATAAAGTGTTTTTTAAACCTGGCTTTTTTAAGTAATCTTGTTTAGTAACATTTGAAATTGCTAACATATCACCAATATGTTCAATTGCAGGAGCAATAGCAATTGGTAAAATAAAGATTATTGCTTCCCAATTAAATTCTGGCGCTGTAAAACTTGGAATTGCAAACCATGCAGCATTTGAAATAGGAGAAAAATCAACAATTCCATAAAATAATGCAACTAAATATCCTATTATAATTCCTGATAAAATTGGAATAAGTTTAAACATTCCTTTTCCAAGAAGTGAGATAAATACAGTAATAACTAAAGCACTCATAGAAATCACAATTGCAGTTTCAAATGGTATTAAAGTAATAGCACCATCTCCTGTTTTTCCAATTGCCATATTAACAGCAACAGGTGAAAGTATTAAACCAATAGACATAATTACAGGTCCAACAACAATTGCTGGAAGTAGTTTATGAATAAACTTATCACCTTTTAATCTAATTAAAAAACTTAATACTACATACAATAACCCAGCAGCAAACAAACCTGACATAGTTGCTGCAATTCCCCATGTTTGTACACCATAAGAAATAGGTGCAATAAAAGCAAATGATGATGCTAAAAATATCGGAGGAACAGCCCCTCTATTTACAAACTGAAATACTAAAGTTCCAATACCTGCTGTAAATAATGCAACACTTGCATCAAGTCCAGTTAAAATTGGAACTAAAACAAGTGAACCAAAGGCTACAAATAAAAATTGTAGCCCTAAAATTGAGTCTTTTACTCTAAAATTATAATCTGTGGGTTTCATCTTACCTCTTAACTTTTTTGAATTAAACCTGATATCATAACTAAATAAGAGTTAATAAAAATTAAATTTATATGCAATTTATAAGTAATTTTCTAGTAATATATAAGGTTTGGAATTTAAAATAATTTTTAGACATATAATCAATCAATTAGGAAATAAAATGTATAAAGAAAGTACAAATGTTGTTGTAAAACATCTTGTAAATAGATTAAGAGATGTAAGAACGGCATCAAATGAATTTAGACTAACAATAGAAGAGATTTCAAGAATTGTTGCATCTGAGGCATTAAGTGATTTTGAAACAGTAAGTCAAAATATAAATACTTGGCAAGGTCCATTAGATGTTGAAATGATTGAGGTTCAAAAGTTAGTTCTTGTTCCAATATTAAGAGCTGGTGAACCAATGTTAACTGGTATTTTAAAAACTTTACCATATGCAAAAAGTGGATTCTTAGCTATGAAAAGAGATGAAGAGACTTCTTTAAGCAAATTATTTTATGAAAATATTCCAAACTTAGAAGGAAGAACAGTTTTATTACTTGATCCAATGGTTGCAACGGGTGGTTCATTAATCGATGGAATTGACTTCTTAAAAACAAAAAATCCAAAAAGAATCATATGTCTAAATGTATTAGGTTCACCTTATGGAGTAAATAAAGTTCAAGAAGCTCATCCAGATGTTGATATTTATATTGCACAAATAGATGAAAGACTTGATGAAAATGATTATATTAGACCAGGTCTTGGAGATGCTGGAGATAGAGCATTTAATACAAACTAATACTCTATTGGATTTGGATATTTATATTCAAATCCTAGACTTTGAATTTTAGAACCGTCTATTAATCTATTTCTATACTCTTTTGTATCTTTAAATATTGCTT
>NZ_JBGUES010000136.1:0-6448 GCF_041821165.1 Poseidonibacter sp.
ACCTTGAGGATTTTACACAAGTCGTAGCAAAAAAATCACTTAAAATTGCAGATGAATATGATAAAAAATTAGATGTACTTTATGTTGAAGATGAATCATTTTTAAAGCTATTTAAAGATAAAGCAGAAGATTCATTATCTAAAAACAAAACAAAATTAGAAACTTTATATGCAAATAATGCGAATGTGTCTTGTAAGCATGGTAATTTTCTTGATGTTGTAGATAGTCATATAAAAGAAAATGATATTTCTGGATTAATTGTTGGTTTTAGAAGAGAAAGAACTTTTTTAGAAGATATCTTTAATGGTTCAAATTTAAGTAAAATTGTTAGGAAATTTGATATTCCAATTTTTGTAATAAAAACAGAAGATGAACCTGAATATAAAAACATTTTAATTCCAAGTGATTTATCAAACTCTTCAAAAAAGAATATTGAGCATTTAGTTACACTATTTCCTAATGCAAACTTTTATATAGAACATTATTATAGAACACTTTTAGAACATGATATAAATAAATATGGAATAAAAGAGAAAGAAGTAAAAGATTATTTAGCTTCTTATGAAGAAGATGCAAAAAAAGAATTAGATAATTTTGTAGATACATTAGAAATTCCATCTGAAACAAAAGTGTTTAAAAAAGTTAAAAACTTTTTAAATATAAAAAAATTAGTAGATGAATCTATTGATACTGAAAATATTGATTTATTAAGTCTTTGTATTAGTACTGATTTTAGTATTTTCTCATTCGATTTATTAGAATCTTCAAAAAAAGATGTAATTATTCATAAAATATTAGAAAAATTCTAATAACTGATTATTTAAAGGAACAAATTGAATAGATTTGATGAAGCAGCAAAAACATGGGATAAAAAGCAATCAAGTATTGATAGCTCAAATGCCTGTGTGCAAAATTTAAAAAAACATATTACATTAAAAGATAATAGTAATATTTTGGATTATGGATGTGGGACTGGATTTATAGCCTTTGCATTAAGCACAAATGAGAATAATATTTTAGGTATGGATTATTCTATTGGAATGGTAGAACAGTTTAATAAAAAAGCAAAAGAGTTAAACTACTCAAATATAAAAGCAGTTCAACATAATATGAATGAAGAAGAACTTCCAAAAAATCAATTTGATTTAGTAATTTCATCAATGACTATGCATCATATAAAAGATACAAATATGTTTGCAAGAAAATGCAAAGATGCTCTAAAAAAAGGCGCAATTGTTTGTATTAATGATCTTGAAAAAGAAGATGGAACTTTTCATAAAAAACACAATAATGACGGTGTTGAACACTTTGGATATGAAAAAGAAGAAGTTTGCAAAATTTTTGAAGATGTAGGTTTTGAGATTGTTAGCTGCGATACAGTATATAAACATGAAAGAAATGATAAAGAATATCCTTTATTTAACCTGATAGCAAAAGCAAAATAGGAATTTATATGTCAGTTTTATTAGAAATGTCTATGTTCCCAACAGACCATGGTGAAAGTAAAAGTAAATATGTAGCAGAAGTTATTAATCTAATTAGAGCAAGTGGTTATACTTATCAATTAACTCCAATGGCAACAATTATTGAAACAAAAACTATGAGTGAGGCTTTAAACTTAGCAGGTAAGTGTTATGAAGTTTTGGAAGAACTTGATTGTAATAGAGTTTATGCAACATTGAAGTTTGATATTAGAAAAGGTCATGAAAATCGAATGAAAAGTAAAATCGAATCTATACAAAATCATATAGGAAAAGTTTCTTTATAATTATATTTTGATAAAATCATATTTTAAATAAGGAAATAAATGTCTGAAAATCAAGAAAAATTTGTAATATTTGGAAACCCAGTAGCTCATTCTAAATCACCACAAATGCAGAATGCAGGTTTTGAAAATCTTAAATACAATGCTATTTATGAAAAACATCATTTAGAAGATGGAAGTTCTATAAAAGAAACATTTTTACAAAATGGTTATGAAGGTGCAAATATAACAGTACCTCATAAAGAATTTGCTTTTTCAAATGCCGATGAAGTAAGAGGATTAGCACAAAAAATCCATGCTGTAAATACATATATAAATGAAAATGGAAAAGTAATAGCTTACAATACTGATGCTCCAGGATTCTTAAAAGCAATAGAATCTTTTGGAGAAGTGAAAAAAGTACTACTTTTAGGAGCTGGTGGAACTGCTAAAGCAATCGCCCTAGCCTTACAAGAAAGTAATATTGATGTTGATGTATTAAATAGAAGTGAAGGAAAACTTGAGTTTTTTAAAAATGAAGGAATAACCTCTTATTCATGGGATACGTTTAAATCAAAAGAAACACAAGAGTATGATTTAATTGTAAACTCTACAAGTGCAGGATTAAAAGATGAATATCTTCCATGTGATAAAGAGATATTAGAAAATGCTTTTAAAACAGCAAAATATGCTTTTGATTGTGTATATGGAAAAGTAACTCCATTTTTAGCATTAGCGCAAGAAAATAGCTTAGAAATAAAAGACGGTGAAGATATGCTTTTATTCCAAGGTGTTTTAGCGTTTGAATATTTTACTAAACAAAAAGTAAGTGGTGATGTAGTTGAAGCTATGAGAAAAGGGTTAAAAGGAGAGTAATATACTCTTCCTTTTTTATTTTAATAATAAAAATTGCTAAGCTATAAAATTCATAAATATTCTTAATATGTTAATTTTATAATTAAACTGATACTATCCTGAATTATTTTTTCTAAACCTTTATCCCCATTTTCATTTATTTTATAATTTTTAACAATTCATCAAAAAGACATAAAAAGCCTATGAATAATATAATTTTTTATATATAATAAATGTAATTAGATAAATTATCAATTATAGGGGAATAATATGAAACTTGGAATTTCTTCTTGTCTTTTAGGGGCAATGTGTAGATATAATGGTGGTCATTCAAAAGATGACTTTATTATAAATGAATTAAGCAATTATTTTGAATTTGTAGCTTACTGTCCTGAGAAAATGGTTTTTTCAACACCAAGAGAAGCAATAAGATTAGTAAGAGTAGATAACGAAGTTAGAGTAAAAACAACAAACTCAAAAGAAGATGTTACAGATACACTAACAAATATCTCAAAAGAGCTTACAGAAGAAATTCATGATGATGAATTGTGTGGTTTTGTTTTTAAATCAAAATCTCCTACTTGTGGTATGGAAAGAGTTAAAATATATCCAAATGGCGAAGGTCAAAGTGAAAATTCTGGTGTTGGAATATTTGCAAATTTAATAAAAGAAAAATATCCATTATTACCAACAGAAGAAGAAGGAAGATTATCAGACCCATGGCTTAGAGAAAACTTCTTAATGCAGATTTTTGCATATAAAGATATATTTGATTTCTTAAAAAATGAACCATCATTTAAAAAACTTGTAGAGTTTCATACATCATATAAATATTTAGTTTATGCAAAATCTCATGTATTTTATAAAAAACTTGGAAATATTGTAGCAAATCATGATAAAAATGATTTAGAAAAAGTTTTAGCAGATTATAAACAATGCTTTTTAGAACTATTAGCACAAAAAGGTACTTTAGCAAATACTTACAATGTTTTATTACATATATTTGGATATTTAAAAAACCTTATTTCAAAAGATGAAAAAGCTGAAATTTTAGAGACTATTGAAGAGTTTAAACAAGAGATTGTTCCTTTAATTACAGTAATAAAAATATTAAATCTTTATGTAAGAAGATTCGATATTGAGTATCTTCAAACACAAAAATTTCTAAATCCTTATCCAAAGGAATTAGCACTAAGATCAACAACAAAAGCTTACAAATGAAACAAATACTTTGGTTTAGAAGAGATTTAAGAATAGAAGACAATGCAATACTATCAGCTGCAAATGCTGATGTATTGCCTATTTTTATTTTTGATAAAAACATTTTAAATAAACTTCCAAAAGATGATAAAAGAGTTACTTTTATTTATGATAGTGTTTTAAAATTGAAAAAATCACTGCAAGAAATAGGTTTAGATTTGCATATTTTTTATGATGAACCTATTAATGTTTTTAAAAAACTAAAAAATGATTTTGATGAAGTTTTATGCTCAGTTGATTTTGATGACTATGCTAAACAAAGAGATGAGAAAATAGAAAAAATTCTACCTCTTAAAAGGTTTATAGATTCTTTTATTTTAAATCCAAATGATCATTTAAAAAGTGATTTAACACCTTATAAAGTTTTTACACCATTTTATAAGTCATTGGATTTTCTTACAAGTTCAAATGAAATAGAAACTTATAAAAGAAATCCAAATCTTAAAATTATTCCTTTTGATTATAATTTTATTCCAAAACTAGAAGATTTAGGTTTTACAAGACAAGAACTACCTGATTTTTTAAATGAAGAGATAAAAGATTTACTTAAAGATTTTTCATTAAGAATAAAAGACTATCAAAATGATAGAGATTTTTTTTATAAAGATGCAACATCAAAACTTTCAGTTCATCTAAGATTTGGTCTTATATCTGCTAAACAAGTATTTAACTATTTTAAAAGAGTTCCTAATAGTGATTTTTTTATTAGAGAGCTATTTTGGAGAGAATTTTATAATTATATTCTTTTTCATAATCCAAAATCAGAATTTGAAAACTATAATAAATTAGAAATTTCATGGAATGAAAATGAAGATGATTTTATAAACTGGTGTGAGGGAAATACTGGTGTTCCTATAATAGATGCTGCTATGAAACATCTAAATAACACTGGTCTTATGCATAATAGATTAAGAATGATTGTTGCCTCATTTTTAACAAAAAATCTTTTTATTTCATGGAAAAAAGGTGAAAAATATTTTGCTTTAAAACTGCTTGATTATGAAGCAAGTTCAAATATTGGCTCATGGCAATGGTCTGCTAGTACAGGTGCTGATGCTGCGCCATATTTTAGAGTATTTAATCCTTATATTCAATCAAAAAAATTTGATGAAGATGGAATTTTTATAAAAAGCGTTTTGAAAGAATTAAAAGATGTTGATTCAAAAGATTTACATATTGAAAATGCAATTGGATCAAATCTATTTATTAACTATGCAAAAGCAATAGTTGATATTAAAATATCAAGACAAATGGCAATACAAAAGTTTAAAGAAGCAAAAAATGAAAACTTATGATTTAGCTGTAATTGGTTCAGGAATGGGTGGAAGTATGATTGCTTCTGTTAATAAAGATAAAAATACTGTACTATTTGAAAAAGATATGAATCTTGGGGGTTGTGCAAGTACTTTTAAAAGATTTGGAAACTATTTTAATGCAGGAGCTACAACTTTTGTTGGTTATGAAAATAATCACCCTATTAAAAATATTTTTCAAAAAGCAAACTTTATTCCTGATATTACAAAAAGTGATATTGCGATAAGAATTATTCAAAAAGACACAGTTATAGATAGAGTTAAAGATTTTGATTCATTCTTAGAAAGTATAAATAAAATTTATCCAAATAAAAACAATCATCTTTTTTGGAAAACTATAAAAGAAATAGATGAAAAATTTTGGGAATTAAATCATCTATATTATTCAAAATATAGCCTAAACTCTTATGTAAAAACTTCTTATAGTGTTTTTGAACTTCTTTGCAGTTTTAAATTTGATTTATTTAAAAGTGCAAATAAATTTATATCACAAACATTAGAAAATATATCAAAAGAGTATCAAAATTTTATAGATGCACAGCTATTAATTACAATACAAACTACATCAAAAGATGTTTCATTATTATCATTATGCTTAGGACTTGCCTACCCTTTTCATGATGTTTTTTATGTAAATAATGGAATGGGAAGTTTATTTGATGGATTATTACAAGATATAGAAGTTAGAAAAAAAGAAGAAATTAAAAAAATTATTAAAGAAGATAAATATTATAGACTTATTTCCAATAAAAATGAATATCTATGTCAAAATATTGTTTTAAACTCTTCTATTTTTGATAGTTCTAAACTTTTTGAAGATGAAGATATAAAAAAATATTATGATAGTTTTTCATATAGTGACCAAAGTGCTTTTGTTATAAATCTTACATTAGATAATAAAAAAGAGTTTTTACATCACTATCAAATTATTTTAGAAAATGAAATACCAAATGCTATTTCAAACTCTTTTTTCATATCATTTTCCTCAAAAAATGATGAAAAAATGTCTAAGAATGGTTATAGTATTACAATTTCAACTCATACAAAATCACTATTTTGGAAAAGTCTATCAAGTGATGAATATATAAAACAAAAACAAATAACTCAAGATTATATTATAAAGCATTTTTTAGAGTATTTTGACTTTATTAAAAAAGAAGAAATTATAAATATTTTTTCAGCAACATCAACAACTTTTAATAAATACATAAATAGATATAATTGTGGAGGAAAAGCAATCACAATAAAAAATATACTTGAAGTACCATCTTGTAAA
>NZ_JBGUES010000137.1:0-6432 GCF_041821165.1 Poseidonibacter sp.
TTATTTGAACAAGCAAAAAATGCACAAATGGGAGAAATGATAGGAAATATTGCACATCAATGGAGACAACCTTTAAGTACGATTAGTGTTCTTGCTAGTGGTTTAAAAATGCAAAAAGAGTTTAATTTACTCGATGATAAGATATTAATTGAATCTCTTGATGGAATATTAAAAAGTACAAATTATTTAACTGAAACAATTGATACATTTAAAGATTATATAAAAGAAGATAGAACCCTAGAAAAAGTTGTATTACAAGATAGAATAAATAAAGCACTAGATATTGTAAAATCTTCACTTAAAAATAATCATATAAAATTAATTAGTAATATAAATGACATTAAGCCAATTGAAACAATGCTTATTATTGGTGAGTTATCTCAGGTTATTATTAATATTTTAAATAATGCAAAAGATATTATGGTAGAAAAAAATATAAAAGATAGATGGATAGAAATCAATATTCAAGAAATAGATAATAAAGCTATATTAACAATAGAAGATAATGGTGGAGGTATTCCTGAAAAAGTTTTACCTAAAATTTTTGATCCATATTTTACTACAAAACATAAAAGTCAAGGAACTGGTTTAGGTTTACATATGAGTAAAGAAATTATTGAAAAACATTTATATGGAAAACTATATGCTAAAAACAGTGAAAATGGAGCAATATTCTACATAGAATTATCGATTGTAAAATAGTTAATGAAGAAAAAGTTTTAAAACTATTTAATAATTTTTTTGAAAATGTTACAGTAGTAAATGATGGAAATGAAGCTTTATTGAAATATATTCAAAATGATTATGATTTGGTTATTACTGATATAAATATATCTATTATAAATGGATTAGAATTATCAGAACGAATTAGAGCAATAAATAATAAAGCTCCAAACAGAAATACTAAATTTACATAAAGAAATAGAAGAAATGAGAAGTAAAGAAAGAGAAGTTTTAAAGGCTGCTGCTATTATATCTTTAACTCATCATGAAAAATATGATGGAACTGGTTATCCTAAAGCTTTAAAAGATGAAGATATATTCCAACTATTAAAAGATAATAGAGGGAAACATTTCGATCCTATTTTATTAGATTTATTTATGTCTAATATAAATATTTTTTTAGAAATAAGAAATAAATATCAAGATTAAAAAGTTAAATAAAACATAGAAAACTATGTTTTATTTAAAGAAGTTTATCTTAAGCGATGTTTGTGTAAACAGCTTGAACATCATCATCATCTTCAAGTTTTTCAAGTAACTTTCCAATTTCTTCTTGTTGTTCTTCTGTAAATTCTTGAGGATTATTAGAAATTCTCTCTAATTTTGCTTTTGTAAGTTCAATTCCCATATCTTCAAATGCTTTATTTAAAGTACCAAAATCTTTATAATCAGCTGTAACTAAAACAATTCCATCTTCTTCTTCAAGCTCTTCAAGTCCTGCATCAATTAATTCCATTTCTAACTCTTCTAAGTCCATTTCTTCAGTTTTATTAAACTCAAAGATTGCTTTTCTATCAAAGAAAAACTCTAATGAACCAGTAGGTGCCATTTGTCCACCATTTTTATTGAAGTACATTTTAACATTTGCAACTGTTCTTGTATTATTATCAGTTGCTGTTTCAACAAAAATTAAAGCTCCATGAGGACCTTTTCCTTCAAAGTTTACATCAGTATAATTAGCAGAATCTTTTCCACTTGCTCTTTTAATTGCAGCTTCAATATTTGTTTTAGGCATATTTTCAGATTTTGCATTGATAATTGCAGTTCTAAGTGCTGAGTTCATTTCAGGATCAGGAACTCCAGCTTTTGCAGCCATTTCAATAGCTTTAGCAAGTTTAGGGAAAATTCTTGACATTGCTCCCCATCTTTTTAATTTTGACGCTTTTCTATATTCAAAGGCTCTACCCATAATTACTCCATTATTAATTCATTTTTGATGCGATTATAGCCAATTTGTAATAAATTTGTTATTACAGATAATAGTTTAAATCTTACATTCTTTAGAATAAGTTGGATGAATCATATTTTCAGGTTTTAAATACTCATCTAGTTGCGCTTTTGTTAAAAGCTCTTTTTCTAAAACAATATCATAAACACTTCTATTTGTTTCAAGTGCCTCTTTTGCAACTTTTGTTGCATTTGAATAACCAATATAAGGATTTAAAGCAGTTACTAAACCTATAGAGTTAAGTACTAAATCTTTACAAATTTGTTCATTTGCTGTAATCCCATCGATACATTTAAATGCTAATGTTTCAAAAGCATTACACATCATTGAAATTGATTGAAATAAATTATATGCAATAATTGGTTCAAATACATTAAGTTGTAACTGTCCACCTTCACTTGCCATCGTAATAGTTGTATCATGCCCTATTACTTGAAAAGCAACTTGATTTACAACTTCTGGAATTACGGGATTTACTTTTCCTGGCATTATTGAAGAACCAGGTTGCATCTTAGGAAGATTTATTTCATTTATTCCAGCTCTTGGACCACTTGATAATAATCTTAAATCATTACAAATTTTTGAAACTTTTGTAACAATTGATTTTAATGAACCTGATACTAAAACAAATGTAGATGTATCTTGTGTCGCTTGAACTAAATCACAAGCTGTTATAAATGGTTTTTGTGTAACCTCATGTAGTTTTTCTTTTACTAATGATGGATATAAAGGATCTACATTAATTCCTGTTCCAATTGCAGTTCCTCCTAGATTCATTTGAGCTACTAACTCTTTTACTAATTCTATTACATTAATATCATCTGAAATCATTAAAGAAAAAGCTTTAAACTCTTGTCCTAAAGTCATAGGAACAGCATCTTGAAGTTGAGTTCTTCCCATTTTAATTATATTTTCAAACTCTTTTGATTTATTTAAAAAAGATTCACTAAGAACTTCCATTTTATTTTGTAATTTAGATAAGTATTCATATAAAGCAAGTCTTACAGCAGTTGGATATACATCATTAGTAGATTGTGACATATTTACATGATTATTTGGATGAATTATTTCATAAGAACCTTTTTTTTCACCAATTAACTCTAAAGCAATATTTGCAATTACTTCATTTGCATTCATATTAGTTGAAGTCCCTGCACCACCTTGAATAACATCAACTATAAACTCACTATGATATTTTTTTACAAATAATTCATCACAAGCAGAACAAATAGCAAAACAAATTTTTTCATCCAATAAACCTAATTCATAATTAGCCAAAGCTGATGCTTTTTTAACTTGTGCTAATGCAATAATCAGCTTTGGAAAATTTGATAAAGGAACACCCGAAATATTAAAATTATCTTTTGCTCTTAACGTTTGAATTCCATAATAACAATCATCTGAAATCTCTTTCTCACCTAATAAGTCATATTCTATTCTAAAATTATTATCCATTTATTACCTTTTAACAATATTTTTGATTATAACTTATTTTAGTAAACAATTGGATTACGTATCTTTTTATTTACTATTTTCTTTTTTTCCTAAACTTAAATTACTATATTCTATTAATTTATTTTCTACTAAATAGTTTAAACTATTTTTAGGAAACTTTTTATTAGTTCCTCTTTTCCCTGCCTCTTTATTCATTAAAAGTTTTATTCCTTCATCTACATGTTTTATTGCATAGATTTTGAATTGTCCTTTTTTAACATATTGGAGAACCTCTTCTTTTAACATAAGGTTTTCAATATTTGCATATGGAATAATTACATTTGCATGGAAATTTTCATCTTTTAATTTACAAACATCAAAGAAACCTTCTATTTTTTCATTTACTCCACCAATTGCTTGAACATCACCATTTTGATTTATTGAACCTGTAATTGCAAAACTTTGTCTAATAGCGATATTTGAAATTGAAGATAAAAGAGTATATAACTCAGCTAAAGACGCACTATCTCCATCAATTGTAGAGTAAGATTGTTCAAAAACTAAAGTAGCACTTAAACTCATTACAAAATCTGATGAATATCTTGATGCTAAAAATGAAGATAAAATCATTACACCTTTTGAATGAATAGCACCACTTAGATTTACTTCTCTTTCAATATCAACTACTCCTTCTTTTCCCAATCTTGTTAATGCTGAAATTTTAACAGGCATTGAAAAAGCATAGTTTCCAAAATCAATTACAGATAAGCCATTTATCTGCCCTACTTTTTCTCCTTCTATATCAATAAGAATTGTTCCTTTTTTAATTTCATTGTAGACTTCATCTTTTATTCTTTGACTTCTAAATTTTCTACCATCTAATGCTTTTAATATATCCTCATTTTTTATACTTAAAGCATCTCTTTTTAGGGCAATTAAATTTGATTCAAATAATAAATCAGTAATAGCAGAAAAATCCATTGAAAGATTATTACAATCATCTACAAGTCTTGAACTAAACTCAATAATCCTTCCTAAAGCTTTTTTTGTTAGAGGTAAAAGGTCATGTTTTTTTAATAATGTTGCAATAATATTTGAATAAGACAGAATAGATTCATTATCTCTTATTGTTTTTTCTTCAAAATCTGCTTCTATTTTAAAAAGTTTTTTAAAATCTTCATCCTCTTCATAAAGTAAATAATAGATATATCTTGAACCAATTAAAATAATTTTTGTTTCAAACTCAACACTTTGTGGATTTAAGGTTACACTATTTGTAAGTCCCATTGACTCCTCAACAGTTTCAAGATGGATTTGTTTTGAATTTAGCATTCTTTTTAAACCTTCCCAAGAATAGTGTTGAAATAAAAGTGCTCTTGCATCTATAACTAAATATCCACCATTTGCTCTATGTAAAGAACCTGCTTTAATAAAATTAAAATCAGTTGTTAACGTTCCCATATGAGTAACATGTTCAATACGTCCAAAAAGATTTGAATAGGTTGGATTATTTTCATAAATTATTGGTGCTGTATTTTGCTGTGAATTATCTACAAAAACATTTACATTATAAATATCAAAATTAGGACTATTATCTAAAGCTTGTGAAAATATATTTTCCATTGGGTTTGGATTTTGAAAATTATCATCTTCAATAAACTCTTCAAAATTTTCTATTACATCTTTTTGTACTTCATTTAAATAGTTTGTTACATCTTGAAATTTGGAATATCTTTCTTTTATAGAAATCATAGTTTTAGAAACTACTTCTTCAATAAAAGTATTATCAATCTCTTTCATATTTTCAATGAATTCTCTACTTACTTCCATCTCTTTTTTCGAGTTTTCATCAACTTTTGCTTTGTAAAAAATAATATTTCTTTCAATTAATTCTCTATCTTTTATTGATAAAGATTGAAACTCTTCTGCGTTTAAAGCTTTTCCATTTTTTAAAGGTGATATTGCAATTCCACTTGTTGTATCATTTATAAAAATATCATCTCTTTTTGCTTCATCTTTTAATTTATAAAAAGGCTTATCTTGTTCTTCTTTCATCTTTAATTCAAGCTCTTTTTTTATAGATAAATACTCTTTTTGTTTAAATGTTTGAGGAATTTTTTCTTGTAAACTTACAATTAGTGTTTGCATATCTTTTTTAAATTTTATTCCAAATCCTGAAGGTAGTTTTAATAATAATGGTTTTGTATAGTCTGTAAAGTTGTTTACATAACACCAATCATATAAAACATAATCTTTTTTTGATTTTTCTTTTAATAATTTATTTAAAAGTGAATGTTTACCTACTCCACTATTTCCCATTAAAAAAAGATTGTATCCTGTATGTTTTATACCTAGTGCTGTATTAATAGAGTTTAATGCTCTATTTTGTCCTAAGATTTTATTTGTAGTTTTAAGTTCAGCTGTTGTTCTAAACTTGAAAATTGAAGTATCACATTTTGTATATAATTGGTTTATTTTTAATAATTTAATCATATGAAATCCTTTTTGATTACACAACTATTTAAACCTACTTAAATTATATCACTAAAAACTTCAATTATTATTTGTTATTTAGTCAATATATTTATATTAAGTTTATAAGTAATTTTGTTACAATTACAAATGATTATCAAATATACCCTACTAACAATACTATTTAGTCTATTTTTACATGCAAATGAGATTAAACTTTACTTTAAAAATGACAGTATTACAAATGCACAAACTGCAATGCTAATATTAGAAGCAAAAGATATTACTAATGCAAAGTTAACATTAAACATAGAAAAACCTTTTAATACAAACTTTTATAAAAATCCATTTTTTAAAGATTCTTATTATGCTTTAATACCAATATCTTATTATCAAAAAGCCAATAAATACAAAGTAATCATTTCTTATGATTTAAATAATAAGAAATATTTCAAATCAATTTTCTTGGATATAAAAAATGCAGAGTTTAAAAGTGAAGTTATAAATGTTTCAAAATCAAAATTTAAACCAAATAAACAAAGAGCAGAAAGAACAAAACAAGAGTATAAAGATGC
>NZ_JBGUES010000138.1:0-6321 GCF_041821165.1 Poseidonibacter sp.
GTAGAAATCAATACCATATATATAAAGGAAAATAATGACTTTTTTATTTAATAAAAATAATCATTTTAATTTAGCAAATATAGTTACATTTTTTAATATTGCATCAGGTATTTTTGCAATATATTTTTTAACTCATCAAGAGTTTTTTGCAGCTGCACTTTTTGCGTGGCTAGCTGGTGGTTTTGATATTATTGATGGAAAAATTGCAAGAAAATATAATCTTTCAACAGAGTTTGGAATTCAATTAGACTCTTATGCAGATTTTTTATCATTTGTTATTGTTCCTACAATGTTTATTTACTTTGCAGTAATTGATACAAAAGAGTTAATTTTATTTACTCCTTTAGTTGTATTTGCATTTGTTTATTATGTAATATCTGGTTTAAGAAGATTAATTCAATTTAATATAAATGCACAAGAAGGTGAAGTAGAAAAATACTTTATTGGAGTTCCTACTCCATTAGGAGCAATTTTATTATGGGCTGTATATCTTGTGTTTTTAACAGGGTTTATATCAGAAACAGTAGTTTTATTTTCAATGATTGTTATTGGTTATTTATTAAACTCTAAAATAAAAATAAAACATTTATAAAAGAGTTTTATGAAAAATGAAGTAGTAAGTATAGATTTAGGCTCTAACTCTTTTAGAGTCCTAAAGTATGATTGTATAAAAAATGAAATTTTAGCTGAATATAATGAAGTTGTTGGAATGGCTGATGGCTTAGTTGATACAGGTGAAATTTCAAAAGAAGCACAAGGAAGAGTTGTAAATGCAATTTTACACTCTATTGATGAAGTTAAATACGAATCTAAAAATGCTATTGCAGTTACAACAGCTGCTATGAGAAAAGCAAAAAATAGTGAAGAAGTATTAAAATATTTTAAAGAAAAAACAGGTGTTGATTTTTCTATAATTGATGGAAAAGAAGAGGCAAGACTTACACTACTTGCTGTTCAATATGCACTAAAAAGAGAAAAAATTGATTCATCAAAATTTGTCTTATTAGATATTGGTGGTGGTTCAACTGAAATAATTGTAAACACAAATGATAAATATGAAGCACATAGTTTTGATTTTGGAATTGTTACTATGACACAAACATATTTTAAATATCATGATTTGCATAATGATTTAGATATACAAAAAGAAAAAATAAAGAGTTTCTTAGATTCATTAGATATTGATTTAACAGATTATTCTTTTGTAGCAACAGCAGGTACGCCCACAACAATTGCAGCTATTAAGTTGGGTCAAGACTTTTTCTCTTATGATAGAAATATTGTAAATGGCGCACTTGTTAATTTAAAAGATTTAGAAGATTGTTTAAAGATTTTTGAAAATTCAAGTCAAGAAGAGATTATGAAACTTGTTGGAAAAGGTAGAATCGAATTTATTGAAGTTGGAATATTTATTTATAGAGCAATTTTCGAAGTTTTAAATAAAAAAGAATCTATTGTTTTAGATGATGGATTAAGAGAGGGAGTTGCTATAAACTCTTGTTTATTAAATACAAAGTGTTAAGATAATAATCTTACACTTTGTGATTGCACTATATTAGCCTGAGATGCTGCTAAATGTCCTATGTTTGCAGAAACATTAGTTTTTGAAAAATCATTTGATTCTTTACCAAAGTTTCTTCCTTCGTTTAACTTTATTTCGTTATATAAATTTACTTGTGTACTAAGTGTATCTTTTGCATTACCTACAAGTTTTTCTTCCATTTGTGAAAAATCATTTGTAATTTTTTCTAATTTACTTGAAACTTCTTTTACTTTATCTATTACTAAGTTTAAGTGTTCAGGATTATTTAAATCAGCCAAGTTAATTGAATCAAATATCTCACTTGAATAATCAGGAGTATTTGGTTTTGGCATTGAGAAATTACCATTTGCAGTATTAATTTCAAACTCTTTTTTTTCATCATAGAAATCAACACTTAATAAGTTTTCTTTTTTAAATTTTGTTTGATAGGCAATATCATTAAAATCTTTTAAAAATTCATTTGTTTGATTTTTAATTTGATTTTTATCTTGTATATCTAAGTCATCACTTTTTAAGTTTTCCAGTGATGATTGTATTTGATTAATTGATTCTAACTGTTTATTTACAGCATTTTGTGAAATTTTACTAATTGCGATACCATCATTTAAAGATTGTACGTCAATTGATAATGCATCACGTTGTTTATTATAATCATTAACAACTAAAGATAATGATTCATCTTTTGTATTTTCAATTTTATTACTAGCAGATGAACGTTCTAGCTGTAAAGGAACAGATGGATTTAGGGTATTAATATTAGTGTTTATATTGTTAATATCCATTTATTATCCTTCTTTAATATATTTAACTTTTATTATACTTAAATATGATTAAAATAAAATAATTTTATGTTAATAATGAGTGAAATAAAATATATAGCTAATTTATATATCTAACCAATAATTAATACTTTTTTGTGTAAAATCATACCTATTTTTAAAAAACGGAGAATTATTATGAGAATGAATGGCGCAAAAATGGTTATAGAATCATTACATCAAGAAGGGGTAGAAGTAGTATTTGGGTACCCTGGTGGCGCTATTATGAACGTCTACGATGAAATATATAAACAAAATTATTTTCAACACATTCTGAATAGACACGAACAAGCTTCGATCATTGCAGCTGAGGGGTACGCAAGATCAACTGGTAAAGTAGGGGTATCAATAGTAACAAGTGGGCCAGGTTTTACAAATGCAGTTACAGGTTTAGCTGATGCATATATGGATTCAATTCCATTAGTTGTAATATCTGGACAAGTTCCTACAAACATTATTGGAACTGATGGTTTTCAAGAAATTGACGCTGTTGGTATTTCAAGACCTTGTACTAAGCATAATTATCTAGTAAATGATATTGCTGATTTACCAAGAATTATTAAAGAAGCATTTCATATTGCATCAACAGGAAGACCAGGTCCAGTTCATATTGATATTCCAAAAGATATTACAGCACAAGTAGCAGATTTTGAATATCCAACTGAAGTAGATTTACCTACTTACAGACCTACAGTAAACTATAATAAAAAACAATTAAAAAGAGCATTAACAGCACTTAGTAAAGCTAAAAAACCTTTATTATATATTGGTGGTGGAGCAATACTTGCAAATTGTGCTTATGAAATTAGAGAATTAGCTAAAAAATTAAATATTCCAGCTGTTGAAACACTAATGGCAAGAGGAGCAATGGGTGATTCTAATCCATTATTCTTTGGAATGTTAGGTATGCATGGAGAATTTTCTGCAAATATGGCAGCACATGAAACGGATCTTTTAATTTCATTAGGTGCTAGATTTGATGATAGGGTTACAGGAAGATTAGATGAATTTGCTTCTAAAGCAAAAGTTATTCATGTAGATATTGATCCTACAAGTATTAGTAAATTAGTTTCTGCACATTATCCAATTGTAGGAGATTTAAAAAATACTGTAAATGGTATGATTGAGTCAATTGGTGATTTTGAATTTAATGATTATTCAAATTGGGTTGAATTATTAAGAGAATATAGAGAAAATGAACCTTTAAGATTTATTGATTCTAATGATGTAATTAAACCTCAATGGCCTATTCAAAGAGTAGGAAAATTATTAGGTAATAGAGCAGTAGTTTCTACTGATGTTGGACAACATCAAATGTGGACTGCACAATTTTATCCATTCTCTTTTCCAAGACAATGGGTTACATCTGGTGGTTTAGGAACTATGGGATTTGGACTTCCAGCTGCTATGGGTGTTGCTCGTGCTATGAAAGGAACTGATAAAGTTTCTATTAACTTTACAGGTGATGGTTCTATATTGATGAATATTCAAGAGCTTATGACTTGTGTAGAATATGATTTACCAGTTATAAATATTGTTTTAAATAATAATTATTTAGGAATGGTAAGACAATGGCAAACAATGTTCTATGAAAATAGATTATCTTCTACTGATTTAACTGCTCAACCTGATTTTAAAATGCTTATAGAAGCATTTGGTGGATTAGGTTATAGAGTTACAACAAAAGAAGAGTTTGATACTGCATTAAAAGATGCCGTTGAAAAGAAAAAACCTGCAATGATTGAAGTTGTTGTTGCAAGAGATGAAGAAGTATTACCAATGGTACCAAATGGGCATGCTTTAAATGAAATGACATTAATTGAAGGAGGAAAATAATGAACAATTTTAATCACTATTATGACACAGAGACAACAAGACAAGTAATTTCTATAGTTGTAATAAATGAGCATAACGTTTTATCTAGAATTGTTGGATTGTTTTCTGCACGTGGTTATAATATTGACTCACTAACAGTTGCACCAATGTCAGGAAGTAAATATTCTAGAATGACAATTGTTACAACTGGAGATAAAAGAGTAATTGATCAAATTGTAAAACAATTAAATAAGTTAATCCCAGTATTAAGAGTAAATGAGCATAAAAATGTTGTAGAAAAAGATACTGTATTAATGAAATTCTCAATTGATAATAATTTATCAGATATTGATGTTATTGCACGAGCTTACCATGGTTCAATTCAAAATGTAACTGATGAAGCAATAATTGTATCTGCAACTGATTCATCAGAAAGAATTATGAACTTTATAAAAGTAATGGAAAAATTCAATCCACTTGAAGTAGTAAGAAGTGGTATTGTAGCTATGGAAAGATAAGAATACACTTCTTATCTTCCTTCTTTCAAAAGGATATTAAGATGACTCTTGATGAGATCTCAAAAACACTAAATATAAAAACAAATAAACAAATAGAAATTACTGGTTTAAATACATTATTAGACTCAAATAAGAGTGAAATTACTTTTTTAGAAAATAAAAAATATTTAAATGATTTATCAAAAACAAAAGCTGCAGCTGTTTTAATTAAAGAAGAGTTTTCTTCATTTGTTCCTGAAGGAACAATTGCATTAGTTTGTGAAGAGCCTTATTTAAATTTAGCAATTTTAAGCAAATTATTTGCACCAAAAATAGTTGAAACAGATGGAAATGATGCAATTGTTGGTGAGAATACAGTTATAATGAATAATGCTTATTTAGGCAAGAATACAATTATTGGTAAAAATAGTACAATTATGGCTGGTGCATATATTGGAGATAATGTAACTATTGGAGACAATACAATTATTTATCCAAATGTTACAGTTTATAGAGACTGTACAATAGGTTCAGATTGTATTATTCATGCGGGAACTGTAGTTGGTTCTGATGGATTTGGATTTGCTAATACAAAAGATGGTAAATATATTAAGATTTACCAAAATGGAAATGTAACAATTGGAAATGATGTTGAGATTGGTTCAAACTGTACTATTGATAGAGCAGTATTTCAATCAACTATTATTTCAGATGGTGTAAGAATTGACAATTTAGTACATATTGCACATAATTGTAAAATTGGAACAGGTTCAATTTTAGTATCACAAGTTGGATTATCAGGTTCAACAACGCTTCAACAGTATGTTGTTATGGGTGGACAAAGTGGAAGTGCAGGACATTTAGAAATTGCTGCATTTAGTACAATAGCTGCACGTGGTGGAGTTACAAAAACAATTAACGAACCAAAAAAATCTTGGGCAGGATTTCCTTTAATGGGTCATAGAGAATGGCTTAAATTACAAGGTAGAATTGCAAAATTATTAAAATAAAGGCTTCAAAATAGCAAAGAAAATCATATCTCTAATCATTTTATTTATTCTTATTTATCTTGAATTTTCTATATTTGTAAGCACAAAAGAAATAGTAGGAACTGTAGGTACAGTTTTTGCTAATAATTCTCATGAATATTTCGGATTTTTAGCTTACTTTTATTTATTCTTATTTATTTATACATTATATATAATAAATTTCAAAAAACAAATCAAAGGTAAAGATTTAACGCTTAATATTAGTGTTATACTATTATTATTTTTTGTTGCATTAATGTTTCAATCATTAATTGTATCAAATGGAATATATAGTGGTGAAATAGGAAATATATTAGTTGATAGCTTAAGTCCATTTATTGGAAGAGCTGGATTATATATATTTGTATTAGTTGGATTTATTATTTCTTTTTATGTAATATCTGAAAATTCAAATTATGATTATTCAAGAATTACAAATAGAATAAAAGTAAAAAATAATAAGCAAACGAATAAATATAAAAATATTGAAGATACTAGAAAACCAAGAGTAGTTGAGCAAAATGATTCAATAAAAGAGGATTATTTACAAAAAGAAGAAATCTTTGTAAATACAGTAGAAAAAGAATATATTATTGAACCAGTTAAAAGTAATATTATAG
>NZ_JBGUES010000139.1:0-6253 GCF_041821165.1 Poseidonibacter sp.
CTTATATTAATTTTTCCATCAACTATATTATTTGTAGTAATTTGCTCAATTGAATTAGCTATAAGGTTATTCATAATATATTTTAATTCATAAAATACACCAAAACTATAAATCTCTTTTTTTGAGTCTAATTTGATTGAAATATTATTAAGTTTTAACTTATTATTATGTGTATTTATTGATTCTTTTAAAGCTGTATAAACATTATATTTATCATTTTTATTTGTATTACTAAAAAAGGAGCTAAAGTCATTTAGTTTAATAGAAAGTTGTTTTAACTCTTTTTCCATATCTTTATGAACTATTTTTAATTCATTTAAATCAAAGTCATCTTTTTTTATAAGTGCTTTTAAATTTACTAATTTAATAAAAAGTGTTGATATTGGTTTTTTCCATTGATAAGATAATGAATCTAAAATTTTTGCCATTAATTCTATTTTGGTATCAGTTATTAATGTTTTATCTTTCATTCTTATTTCATTAAGTTTATTTGATAAATCTTCTTTTAATAAATAATTTATTTTCTTTAATTGTTGTTTATCAGTTGTATTTACTCTAATTGAACTATATCCAACTATTTTCTTATTTTTATTATATTTTGGGAAAATTGAACCTTTTACCCAATATGAATTTTTATATTTATCTAAATTCATAAGTTCACCTTCCCACTTAATACCCTTTTGTAAATCACTCCACATATCTTTGAAAAGTTTTTTAGGCATATTAGGATGATTTATAATATTTATATTTTTACCCTTTAACTCTTTTTTTGAATATGCAGTGATATTACAAAAAGCCTCTGTAACATTTGTAATAATACCTTTAGTGTCTGTTTCAACCATAACTACATATTTATCAATTGCATTTAATAAATCTTTATATTTTTTATTTGTACTACTGCTTTTCTTCATATTAACTTTTAGTAAATATAATAAACTAAAAATACAAATATATAAAATAAAAAAAATGATTAGTAATTTATAAAAACTTAAAGTTACCAATGATATATCTTTATTTTCAACTTTTTTAAAAGCAAGTAATGAAATATTTTCTTGTTGATTAATTATCTTAGAATAAGGAATAAAATAAATAGATGATTTATTATCATTTGTCATTACAAACTTTTCATTTTTATTAAGCTTATTTAAAAAAAGTTTCTTATCTTTACTTGCAAAAACAGATAAAAATTCATTAGCTTTTTTATTAATCTTTTTTTCATTTGATAAAAATGTAAAAATATAATCTAAATCCTTTTCCATCAATAAAGAAATATATTCTAAAGAAAAACTAAGATTAACTGTTGCAATATATTCTAATTTCTCATTAAATAGTTCTTTTGTAAATATAAGTGAATTAGTTTTATTATCACTCATTTTTAAAAATGTCTTATTATTTGCAAAATCAATGCTAATATTATTAAGTCCATATCGCTTATAAAAAAAGAATTCCTCTTTTAAATATTTGTAAGTATTTTCTTTTAATTGTAAACTTATTAATTCCAATAACTTAGTATCATTTAAAATATTATTGTAAAAAATCAATTCTGATATTTCTTTTGTTTGAGTATAAATATTTTCATATGATTTATTTATATTTTGAGTATTTAAATCAATTATTGATTTAATTTCACTATTTTTATTTATATTTAAAAATAGTAGTGTAAAAGAAAAAGTTATAAAAAATAAAAAACTATATTTAAAACGTAGCTTTTTATTTTTTATTTTATTATGATTGTAAAATCTCAAGAACTTTTTTTTCTAATATTTGTAAAGATTCAAATGGCTTCATAACATAATTTGTAGCACCTTGCTTATGTGCTTTCAATACTTTATCCAATGTAGAGAATGCAGTCATCATCATAACTTTTTGATTACTATCATTTTGCATTATTTTTTCTAAAACATCAAGACCATTCATTTGGGGCATCATAATATCTAATAAAACAATATCATAAGTTCTATTTTTCAATGTATCTAAAGCAAGTATCGGATTTGAATATGTTGTTACATCATATTTACCTGATCTTGCTAAAAATCGATTTAACATTGTTAAAATTTCTGTTTCATCATCTATTATTAAAATTGAATGTTTTGTTTGCATAAGAGTTTTCCTTAATTAAAAAGTTTTTGTGTAGCATCTTTCATAACTGCTTCATTTTTTTCTTCTAATATTTTATCAAGATAAATAAATACATTAGCACTTGCTTTTTCAACTAATTCAATTTTATCTTCAATTAATTGTTTTGAACAAGATACAGAACTTCCTGCACATTCAGCGGCTAAGATATTTGCTTCATGATGTACTGTATGATGATATTTATCTAGGTGTTTATATGATGGAACAAAACTAAACTCTTCTTTTCCAAGTCCAGTATCATACCACTTACCAAGTCTACAATTATGATGATCAACAGCATTAAAGTTATGTTCACCACCAAAGATTAGTTGGTATAAGTTATTCTTATAAATAACATGGTCTAGTTTTGCAAGATTTATAAAGATTCTATTTGAAATACTTTCAACTTCATATACGGATCTATTTGCATTTTTTTGGAAAATATTCATTAAAGTACTTAAAGTATCAACTCTTTGCTTTGTTTCATCTACAACATTTGCTACTACATCTGAACTATCTTTTATTTTTGCTGTATCTGTTTGAATAGAATCAACAACATTTTTAATCTGCTTAGCAGCATCAGCACTTCTATTTGCAAGATTTCTAACCTCTTGTGCAACGACAGCAAAACCTTTTCCAGCTTCTCCGGCTGTTGCTGCTTCTACTGCTGCGTTTAGAGATAAAATATTTGTTTGAAAAGCAATTTCTTGAATAATATTTATAACATCCGAAATATCTTTACTTTTAGAAACTAAAGAGTTTACAATTTCATTCTCTTTTTTGATTTCATGTTGTAAATTATTTGTATCTTCAACTATTTTAGTTGTAAGAGTTAAACCTTCAGTTGAACCACTTGCAGTCTCTTTTGATTCCTTCATCATTGATTTTAGTTCATCTAATAATGAAAGATATGTATTTTGAGTTGTCGATAAAGAAGCTGTCATATTAGAATTATGTCTTTCTAATAATCCACCACTTTTATTATCATGTATAGAAGTTTTTCTTAATGAAACAATTTTATAATCATTATAATTTTTAATAACAATTTTAGCTTCACAATCATCTAAAATCAGTCTATCTTGTTTATTTAAAACAGCATCAAGCACAATAGATGGATTTTTAATATTTGCTTTTGCTAGTGAATTCATAAAGAACAGTTTATTTTTATCAGAAAAAACAACAAGCCCCTCTTCTTGAGAAAGAGATGCTATTTCTTTAAATAAGTCAATTTCATCATCATTATTTTGTAATTCTTGTTTTTGATTATTTAAAAGTTCATTTTTTTGTTCATCTATTAAATTATCTTTATGTGATAATTGATTTTTTAACTCTTCAAGTTGCTCTTTTAAAAGCAGATTTTCTTCTTGTAATTTTTTATTTCCAAAAAACATTCTATAACCTTTAATTATAATAATTAAGTGGAATATTAACTTAATTATTAATAATTTTCAAGTCCTTTATATATTTTTAGCACAAACAAAAGCCGAAGAGAAGGCAATTTGAAAATTAAACCCTCCAAGTTCACCTGTAATATTAAGGCATTCTCCTATAAAATATAGACCTTTTTGCTTTAAACTTTCAAAATTTTCATGATTAATTTCATCTGTAGAAATTCCGCCTTTTGTAACTTCTGCTTTTGTATATCCAAAGTTTCCAGCAGGTGCAAATTCATAATTTTTTAATTTTTCTATCTCTTTTATCTCATTTGCTTTTAAATCACAAATAGCTTTATCTTCAATATTTAATGAGTTTAAAAATTCACTTGTGAATCTTTTTGCAAAAGGTAAAGCAGTTGAAACTTTTTTATTACCTTTTAGTAAGTTTTCAATTTTTTTATTTGGTAAGAAATCAATTGCCATTTTTCCTTTTTTCCAATAAAGTGATGAAGTTAATATAACAGGTCCTGTACAACCTTTGTGTGCAAATAGAAGTGAACCTTCAAATTTTTTGCCCTCAACAAAAGTATGAACAGGCATTGAAACACCTGAAAGATTTTTAAACCAAAATTGCTCTTTTTGAACAGTAAAACCAACAAGTGCAGGTTCTAATTTTTCAATTGTATGACCAAACTTTTTAGCAATATCAAAAGCGATTGAACTAGCACCCAAGGCAGCATACGATAAACCACCACTTGCTACTACAACTTTTTTTGCTTCAATTATATTATTTGAATTTGTTTTTATCTTAAAATGCTTATCAAAATCTAAATCAACTACAACTGTATTAAGATATTTTTTTATATGAGAAGTTAACTTTAAAAACATATCAATAACATCTTGAGAACTATTACAAAAATATGTTCCCTTTACAATTTTTGGATTAATTTTTGGATTAACACCATTTTTATTTAAAAAATTTAATAAATCATCTTTTGTAAACTTTTTTAGTAACTCTTGAACAAACTCTCTATCACCTAAGTAATTGTTTTTTGTAACAAACTCATTTGTAATATTACATTTTGATCCGCCTGAAACTTTAATCTTTTGTCCAACTTTTGCATTTGAGTCTATTATACAAATCTTTTTATATTTTCTTTTATCCAAATTTGATGCAATCATTAAAGAACTTGCACCTGCTCCAATTATCGCTATATCGTAGATATTTCATCCTTTTTACATGTAAATTTATTTATATTATCTTTATATTCATATTCTAGTGTGTAATTATTTGCTTTTAAAATATTATAAACTATATATAATCCTAAGCCAAAAGAATCATCTGTTTTTTCTTCATTTGCAAAAAATGGTTCAAAATATTTTTCTAATGGATATTTTAGTTCTTTACCAATATTTTGAAAAATAATATCTTCATTTTCTGTTTTAATAGTAACTTTATTATCAGATGAATATTTTATTGCATTATCAACTAAATTTTTTACTGCTATTGAAAATAGTTTAAAATTAACATTTAGTTTTTTATTCTCATATTCTTGAATAATTGATTCATCATCTAACATTAAAATATCTTTTGCATTATCAATAATATCATCAAAGAAATAGTTCTTTTTATCAATATTTTTTGTTGATGATATAAGCTCTTCAATAGTTGCAAATTCATTTATTAATTGCTCTAACCTTATAAATACTGATTTTAGCTTTTCATTATTCTCTTCATTTTGTTCAAGTTGTGTTAAAAACTTTCCTTTAGTAATTGGAGTTTTTAATTCATGCATTATATTTCTAATAAAAACATTTCTTGATTCTTTTAAACTTTTAAGTTTTAAAGCACTATTTTTAAACTCCATTGCAAGTAAAGTTACCTCATCTTTTCCTTCACTATTACAACACTCAAAATCAAAGTTCTCATCACCTAAAGTTTTAACCTTATCTTTTAAAATTTTAAGTGGCATTAGTTTTCTTAAAGTGATTAAATACATTAATATAATAATTATAATAACAATTGCAAAAACTAAACTAATATAAATATTTGTATTATCAGAACTTGAAATATTATCCCTTATAAGAAATGTTCTATTCTTTTTCTTCATATATAAATAATTTTTATCATTTAATTTTAAAACTCTAAAAACATCTCTATCCCTTGTGTCTTTTTTCTCTACAACTATTTTAGTTAAAGGATTGTAAGTAATTGCATTTACTTCACCTTTTGTAGTTAAAATTGTATAGTTTAACTCTTCTAGATTTTTTGTAAATTCATTTGTTAAGCCATCTTTTCGATGTTTTCTTAATACCATTTTTATTATTGGCACATATTTTTCAAAAAGTAACGCTTCTTTTGTTTTATAATTTTGAGTCATTAAAATAGTAAAACTTGCTATTACTAAAATCATTGATATAATAAAACTTATTGTTATTGTAAAAAATATTGATTGTCTATTCATTGTATAAATTTATATCCCATTCCTCTTATTGTTTGAAGGTATTTTGGTTCTTTTGGATTATCTTCAATTTTATGTCTTATTCTATTTATTATTACAGCTAATGAACCAGAACTTTCATAGTCTTGGTTTAATAAATCAGAATTATCAAATATATCTTCTCTTGAAATAACGAAATTTTCTCTTTTTATAAGTAAAGATAAAACTTCAAATTCCGCTGCTGTAAGTTTAACATATTTTGTATTTTTTCTAATCTCTTTTTTCTCTTCATCTAATACAAAAGTTTTATTTTTTTCTTCT
>NZ_JBGUES010000140.1:0-6240 GCF_041821165.1 Poseidonibacter sp.
CATGTTTCTAATACAGTTTCAGAAATATCACCCTTTGCTCTAAAAACTAAGAATCTTTCATTTTCAATAGTAATAACATCTTTACCTTTTTTAACCTCAACACCAACAGTGTACTTATAATCTCCGCTTAAATCTGTAGTATATTCTGTATAAACACCATACATTGCTGATTCATTTACTTTATTAAATGTTGCACTATATATATTTTTTTCATCATACTCTCCCCATAAATTTGGTAATTTTGGGTTTCCTGAATTTATTTCTGTTTCATTATTTGTAACTGTGCTAATACCTGAGATTACTAACTTTTTAATTCTATGAGTTTTCATATTATTTGATTCCTTGCTTATATTGCGATATGGGATTTATTTAAAAGTAGAATAAAAGAGCTTGTCTTTTATTCTATTTGGAAGATTAAGATTTTTTAACGTACATAGGAGTGATTTTAAGAGCTCCAACGCCTGGGATTTTACAATCAATATTATGATCAATCGCACTTTCAACTAATCTAATATTTTTGATTTTAGTACCAACTTTAACAACAGAAGAACTACCCTTTACTTTTAAATCTTTAATAATAGTAACATCATCACCACTTCTTAAAGTTGCTCCATTTGCATCTTTTACAGTAAACTCTGCATCTTCTTCATTTGCAGAATCTTTTGACCATTCATGCGCACACTCAGGACAAATAAATAAGCTTCCATCTTCATAAGTGTATTCACTTTGACATTTAGGACAATTTGGTAGTTGTTCCATTTTTTTCCTTTTAAATTAATTATTTCGCATGATAGCTAAATGCTCGTTAGTATTTGGTAATAATATAAATATTTAGATAAGATTTTCTTATATTTATCACTTTCTTATCAAATTTAAACTATTTATTACAATAGATTTTTTATTTTTAAAATATCTTCTTGCTCTAAAGTAAACTCATCAATTGCTAAATCTTCTAACATATGAGCTTTTGATTTTGTTCCATTTAAAGGTGTAATTCCTAACTGATTTAAAAATTTATAAAATACTTGAGCAATTGTTTTTTCATGTTTTATACATAAATCTTTTATTTCTTGGCTTTTTAAAATATGTGGATTTACTGTAAGTGACCAAAAACTTTGATATGTAATATCTTTTTGTTTACAAAATTCTCTTATTTCTTTATCATAGTTTGAATCTGCATAAAATCTATTTTGTACTACTTTTGGCTTGAATTTTGCAATATCATATAAATAAACTAAAAGTTTTAAATCATAACAATTACTAATACCAATTTGCCCTACTTGTCCACACTCTTGAAACTCTTCCATAGTTCTATAAACTTTTATCAAATCTTCAATAGGTGCAATTGGTGAATGCAATAAATATGAATCTATAAAATCTGTTTTAAGATTTTGCTTTGATTTTATAAATGACTTTTCAAGCTGAATTAGTACATCATCAGAAGATAAATAAGGCATATTATTTATATCTTGCCCTGATATTGGGGTAAATTTTGTTTGAATAAAAATATCCTCTCTTTTAATACCTTTATCAAAAGCATTTTGCAAACCAAGACCTACTAAATCTTCTCTATAATGTCTAGGCTGACAAGCTGTATCAACTCCCCTAAATCCACATAAAAGAGCTTCTTCAACTAATCTAGCTGTTTCTTCTTCTTTCCAAGCAGTTCCGTATATCATGTTTGGCATAAATTATCCTCTGTATTAAAATTAAATTTATTGTTAAATAAAGATTACAATAAATGGGGTTAAGACTTAATATAAAAATTAATTATTAAAACTTTTTTAATAGTTATACTTGCAAATCATTTTCTATAACAACTCTTAGAAATGCTGTAAAGCCTACATTATCTACACTTAGAGATTTATGGACATTTGATTTCATTACATTAAGTGCTTTAGTATATTTATCATAAAATTCAAAACTAGGTTTTGGTTTATAAACTAAATCTTTTAACTCAAAAGTTTTGATGATATTTTTTGTAGTTGTAGGTTTTATAAAATAGTCTTGATGTCTATTTATACTATAAGGAACTACACTAATAATAGTCCATTTTGCAAGTTTATACTGAGCCAAAAACTCAACTAAGCCTTCAAAACCTTCTTTTTTATCTCCATATAAAAGCTCGTATATTTCAATACTTAACATATCTTTTTCATAAGAATTAAGTGAGGCTATCATATCTTTTAACTTTAATTTATCAAATAGCGATACAAATACTGATTTTTGAACCACTTTAAAAAAGCCCTCAACTACTAAATTTGGATTTTGAAAATTCTCTTTTTTTAAAGCTTCTTTTGCAAACTCTTCTAACTTCAAAGGATTAAAACTTTTCATAGTAGGAAAAAAGTTTTTATCATCAAAACCATTTGGATAGTGTTCTAAAAATTCTGCTTCGTAGTCTTTTAATTTTTCTATATTCATATTATTTCTTCTAAAAATCACCCATTAATTTATCATCATTACTTAAATAAGCAGTCATATATTCATCTTTTATTTCTAATAAATTTTCATCATTTCTAATAACATTTTCGTTTGAAGTGATAATAGTCTGAATACCTTTTCTATGTAACTCATGTATAGCACGATAAATTCGGTCTTCATAAGTGTTTTTATTTCCATCAAAAGGACAATCAAAAGCAACAAATTTGATAAGTCTTTTTTGTGCATATGTTTGGGCTAATGCAGAAGCAAAGATTAAACATGAAAGTTTTTTTATAGTAGACTCATCATCTAAATTATCATTAGATTCTTCATCATTTTTCACTTTAATACTAAACTCTATATCATTTGAAGTATTAAAATCAATCAAAAAAGTTACCTCTTTGCCTAATATCATTCTGCCATATTTTGTAACACTCTCTTTTAATCTATCTATAAAGTGAGTGCTAATTAATGTTTTATTTTCTTCAATAACTTTAGTTAAATCTTCTTGTGCACTTTTTAAAGATGTTGATTGTGTATCTTCTTTTTTAATTATTTCATCTAGTTCATATTTTTTTCTAATTTTTCGTCCATCAATACCTAGAAGATTTGATATAACTGTTTTATACTCTATTTCATGCGTGTTTGCATATTTGTTTAATATAAATACATCATTTTGGTTGTTTTCATCTCTTAAAAAATATGTTATATATGTTCTGAATTTATTTATAGAATAATTAACTTTATTTTCAAAAAAAGATTTAGCTATACCAATACTTCCTTTTTTATTAAAATCTTTTTCATCTATTAGATATGATTTTTGTTTTGTGATTTTTAATTCAATATTTTTACCACTTTTTGTAGGTCTTTTAATCGTGATATATCTATTTGAAGCTATTTGAAGCTCAATATAAAAGATATAATCTTTAAAATGCTCTTGAGCTAAAAAGTATTTGTCCCCTAATAAACAAAAATCTATTAATTTAAAAAGAGTGCTTTTTCCTACACCATTGTTTTGAGAGAGGATAAAGTTTATACCTTTATCAAATTCTATGGTTTTAAAATTATCATTGTTTGAATACAATTTTGATATTTTCATTTATGTTTCCTTGTTTTTATAAATGATAAAGTTACTTATCATTTGTAGTAGTTTTGTCTAAAATGTAAAGTAACTTTATCATTTCATGCTTATATTTGTAGATTTAATTCTAGTGAGTAATTAATAAGTATTTGATTATCTCTTTTTACTTCATTTTTTGATACTTCTTCAAATCCAAAAGTCTCAAAAAAAGCCTTTGCAGTGATACTAGCATCAACACTTAGTATTTTAATACCATTTTTAGAAGCAATATCTAAAATATGGTTCATAAGAACTTTTCCAATTCCCTGACCTTGATATTCATGATGAACATAAAAACAATCAATATAATCATCATAGAACTCAACAAAACCAACAAGAGTATCATCAATCAAAGCTAAATAAGGTTTTGTTTTATCTAGCCTTTTTTTCCAAGAATCATAATCAATATTTGGATTAGCCCATGCTGTTAACTGCTCTTTTGTATACTCTTTATTGCATATTTTATGGATAGTATTTGTGAAAAGTGTTGGGATTTCTTTTAAATAACTTTTATTATAGTCTATTATTTTCATTGTTTTATTTAGCCCAAATATTAAAAAGTTTATTAGTAAATGACGAATCTATATCTTTGTACTTTTCTATAATTTTATCTCTAGAATCTACACAAATTTTATATAAATCATTTGCTTCTTTTGGAGTCAAATCACAACTATCTATTCCAAATCTTAAAAGATGTTTTTCAGTCCACCATTTTTTACTACCTAATAAATGTAAAGCTGGTATATCATTTTTTATATACATAGTTGTTGTTACAACATCATATGCATGAGCTAAATTTATATCTTTTATGCCATCATAAAGTAACCCAAAGTTTTTTAAATGAGCATCACCATTTTTAAGCAAAAAGTTTAAAACTGTCATCTTAAAAAAGTTTGCTAAAGCTCTTTTTTTATATTTTGGACTAACAAAAGTTTTTATTGTTTTTACTATTTGCTCATATGTGCCTTCATACTTATCATCTCTTTGTTTTGCTTGAAGTACACACATATCTTCAAAGCCTAAATAAGTGCCATCATTTTTAATATCAAATCTTTTCATAATAAAAAGTTTTTTATCATCAGAAATATAAAAATCAGGTACTGGAATATCTGCTTCTTTTACAACTTCCATACATAAAAATTCATTTAGTGCAAGGTCAGGATATTCATTTCCCCATGATTTCACTATGTAATCTTCTAGTTTTAAAGTAGCTTTATTTTCAATTTGTGCTAATACTTTTGGTTGAACACCAGAGATAGGAGAATTTAAAGCAAATCTACTTACTAATTCATCAAAAAGTTTTTCATCATTAGAATGAACTAAGTCATCTAGTCTTAAAGGTTTTAGATTATTTGAAGATTCACTTTCATAAGAAACTCTACCTTTTATTGATGATGACATAAGTTTTAATAAACCAAAATCATCTGTCTTAGCAAACTTAGAAAAGTGTTTTTTGATAATAGAAAGAAGATAGCCCTCAGGTAAATGCATTTCAAAAATAGGATGGAGTTCTTTACTATCCCATGATTTATTTCTCACAGGCATTGTAAGAGAAATAAAGTTCATTTTATCTTCTGTTTTGTATGAAAAAGTATATTCACTATCTTCAAAAGATAATATGCCACTATTTTTATTTTCTACTTGTACTTTTAAAGAATTATTCATCTCTTAGATCCTCTAATGTTGGGAATAAACTCTTTTCTTTTAAAGAAAACTCAAACCCTAAATAATCAATAATTTGTAATATCTTTTTAAAACCAATCTCCCCTCTTCCATTTTCTAAAGAAGATAATGTAGCACGTGAAATATTTAAATCTTCGCAAAGTTTAGTTTGTGATATTTTTTGTTCTTTTCTGTGTTTTTGTATTTCTTTTCCAAATTCATTTAAATTCATAATACTTCTTTTGTCTAATATATTTTACATAATACTATAATATACTTTTTATGTCAAATATAATTGACAAAATAACTATTTAGATTTATTCGAAATATTTACTAAAACAAGAAATTAATTCCGTATACTGTTCCCGGCATTTTTAAAATTTAATAGTAAATACTATGATATCTCAACAATTTTATTTAAATACCGGTAGCTTTTTTTAGATTCTTTGATAGCGTCAATTTCAATTCATCTGTCATTTTAATCATTAATTCATCATATGTATCTTTAAAATGCTTATTCATTTCAATAATTAAATTTTCGTGTTGTTGTGTTAGTTCCTCTATTGAATTTTTTAACTTATCACCCGTTAATTGTTCAGCCCTTTCTCTTCCTGCCAATAATGCACCATAAGTTGCATCAATGTATTCACTGTTAGTTACATCAACGACCTGTAATAGTTTAAAGAAAGTATCATCTGCACATTTTTTAAATAAATCTAATTCTCTTTTCTCTTCTATTTCATCAGTTAAATTATCATGATCAATTAAACTAAAAACATCATCAAATTGAGCATAGTCATTTTGATACATTTCATTGAAATATTCAGCTTTATCTTTAGCTTTTCTATCTTTTACTGAATGAGTTGCTAAAGATATAAGTTGAGCACCTAAACCAGATATACAAGCTTTTAATTTTTTTTCAATTGTTTCATTATCTTTTATTTTTGAAGCTGCAATTTTATTATATATATCAACTAAATCTTTAACTTTATTTTCAAGACCTTTATTTTCAATATTATGAGCGATATCATTTC
>NZ_JBGUES010000141.1:0-6204 GCF_041821165.1 Poseidonibacter sp.
GGCCGCTGCCAGCTCTTGAGTTTTTTAATTAGCTTAGCTCAAAACATCTATCATGTTTTTAGCTAAGCTTTTTTTTTAGGTTGTTTATTCATTTTGAATTTAGTATAAAGAATATATATTAGTATTTTTTATACTCAATTTTTGCTGGTGGTTATAGAGAAGTGGCAATACCCAGTTCCATTCCGAACCTGGAAGTCAAGCACTTCATCGCTGATAATACTGCAGGGTCCCCTTGTGGAAACGTAGGCCGCTGCCAGCTCTTGAGTTTTTTAATTAGCTTAGCTCAAAACATCTATCATGTTTTTAGCTAAGCTTTTTTTTTGCCCGATTTTTTACAATGCTTTTCTTCTTTCAAATTCTTTTATTCTTATTTCTTTCATCTTTTTAACTAATTATTAACTCTTTATTTTGCCTATAGAAGCTTTTTATTATTACATTATACTTTTACTTTAGGATTTAGTTTTCGCTCTTTATATTGCTTTATGGAGTTTATACATAGGGGTTTCGATTTGTAGTTTTTTATGAGTGTTGTTTATATCTTATATATTACTCTGATGGCTTCTATTTAGAATTTTTATAATATGTGAATAAGATATTTAAATTAAATAAAGTATTGTGAAATATTCATTGCATACCAAATAATTGAAAAATTAAATAAAAATATAATTAGTGATGTTGTTCTTGATATTAGTTTTTCTTTAAATGTTCTATCTCTTCCTTGAGCTTTTAAAGATATATACATATGTAAAGCAGTTGCTAATAAAATTAGACTTACAATTATTAATTTTCTATATAAAAGTTCACCAAATTCACTATTTATAAACTCTTGTGTAAATATTTGTGAATAGAGGTTATGTTGATTTAATAATAAAGCACCTGTGATTAAAAGTAATGTAATCCAGATTAGTTGAAAGTAACCATAAAATGGTCCAATATATGAGTATATTATTTTTTGAACTTTAGGGTCTTTAAAATAAATACCCATTCCAAAAAGTAATAATCCGCCGCCAACCCAAGTGGCAGCGGATATTATATGTATAAAAAGAATTATATTAGTTAGCATCTTTTTCTTGTTTTATTTCAATTGAAACAATTTCATCATTTTGTGAAATAGAATCAAGAGTAATAAAACTATCTTCATCTTCGTTTTCAATTTCTCCAAATACTGTATGACCACCATCTAAATGAGGACAAGGTACAAAACAAATAAAGAATTGACTTCCACCAGTATTTTTTCCTGCATGAGCCATTGATAAACTTCCTTTTTTATGAACTTGTTTATCTGCACTTGTTTCACAATCAATTGACCAATCTGGACCACCTGAACCAGAACCATTTGGACAACCACCTTGTGCCATAAATCCTGGAATTACTCTATGGAAGTTTAATCCATTATAAAATCCATCATTAGCAAGTGTTGCAAAGTTTGAAACTGTATTTGGTGTTTCTTGATTAAATAATTTAATCCAAATTACACCATTTTGTGTAGTGATTTTAGCATATTGAAATTTTGCTAATTCTTCAGCTGTATAATCATATTTTTTATTTTCTTTTGAAAATCCGAACATTTTAATCCTTAATATTGTATTTAATTAGATGGAATTATATCGTTTTTTGGTGTTAGATAGTTTAATTTAACTAGATTTTGGGTAATTTCTTTAAAGACAGGAACAGCTGACCATGAGGCATAATAGTAATACCAATACTTTCCTGTTGAATTAGGATTTATTACAGTTACACCTATTGTATAAGAGTTGTTTTCATCATTTACAAAACCAAAAAAAGATGAAATATATTTTTTTAAGTATTTACCTCTTCTTGCAATTTGTGCAGTACCTGTTTTTCCTCCAATTATTAGTCCATCAATTTTAGCAGCTTTTCCTGTTCCTTCATCTACTGTTTTAATTAATAATCTTTTAATTTCATCAGCTGTTTTTTTTGAAATAATTTTTTCTGGTTTATTTGTATTTGTAGGATATTTTTTTCCATCATAAACTAAATGTGATACAATTTTTGGTGTTGTAATATATCCATCATTATTAAAAACAGAATAAGCTTTTAATACTTGTACAAAAGTTGATGTCATACCTTGGCCATAAGATACAGTTGCTTTAAATACATTATCTTCATTTTTAGCATCATTTGCAGTAAACTGCCAAACCTTTGGCATAATACCTCTTTTTTCATATGGTAAATCAATTCCCGTTTTTTGAGTAAATCCAAATTTCTTCATTCCTTTATAAAATTCAGTTCCTGATAATCTTTGGGCTAATTGTAAAGTTCCAATATTTGATGAGTATATTACAACATCATCTAATGTTAAATAATTTTTTTTAAATCTATGGTCATCTTTAATCGTATATCTATCTAATTTATATTGTCCTTTTGGATATTCACCTTTTTTATTAGGTCCTCTAAAATCATTGTAAGCATTAAATAATTCATTTTTCTTAATTCTATTTTTATCCATTACTAGTGCAATTGAAATTGGTTTAATTACTGAACCTGGCTCAAATTGATACTCTATTGCATTTACATTTAATGATGGAATATCTTCTTGTTTTATTCTTTCTGGATTAAATCTATTAGATGATGCTAAACTGATAATTTTACCAGTTTTACTTTCCATAATTGAGACAATTATCTCATCAGCAGAAAGTTTTTCTTTAAAATGATCAAGAGTTAGCTCAACATTTTTTTGTAATTTTAGTGGGATATTTAAATTTAAAGTTGCGCCATCTACTCTTTTTTTGATTAATGAGTTTTTATCAAATGAAATATAAGATAAAACATCTCTATTTCCTTTTAATATTCCATCTTTTGATTCATTTAAAATTTTATTGTATTTTTTTTCTAAACCTTTTATACCTCTTACTTTTGTTTTACCTTTTTTAGTTTCATATTTTGAAATATAACCAACAACAGGTGTTAAAGTATCTTCATATGAAAATATTCTTTTTTCTCCACTTTCACTAATATTAAGACCTCTTAATATTTTACCACCACCGAAATTTCTTGGAATAAATATTTTTAACTGAATTAGTTTAAAAGCTAGTTCTTTTAAGTTTTTTGCAGTTCTTGAATCAATACTATATGATAAAACTAAATTTCCAGGATTTCTTTCACCTTCTTTTAATTTTTTATCTAAAACTTTATAACTAATATTACTATAAATTGAAAATAATTCTAAAAATAATTCTCTTTTATCTTTTGCTAAATATCTTGTATCAATAGAAGCTCTATAAAGTTTTTTTGATGAAGAAATTTTAAAATTATCAGCACTTATAATATCGCCTCTTACTGATAATTCATTTTTTTGACTCTCTAGGGTTGGCATATTTCTATATTCAGAAATAGTTCTAAAAACTGAAATTATTAATATAAATAAAAATAAAATTATTATGCTATATAATATTAGAATTTTTTTTGTTTTAGTATGGTTTTGTAATTTATTTGAAGACATATTTATCCATATTATTATATAATGAGATATGTATTCTAACAAAAATCAGATTAAATCAAATAAACATTACATTGATAATCGAGCAGATTACACATTGTTCTTATTAGTTTCTTCACTAATGGTAGCAAGTGTTATCTTTTCATACTCATTAACTATATATACAGTAGAATATTATGGTTATTCTGAATTTCATTTTTTTATTAGACAAATTGGTGTTGTTATTGTTTCAATATTAATAATGTGGACTCTTTCACTTATAAATCCTGAAAGAATTGTTAATAACGTCGGTATGGGACTATTTATAGCATTCTTTTTTATTATGGCAATAATGCCATTTTTGCCAGCTTCAGTTGTAACAGCAGCTGGTGGTGCAAATAGATGGATTAGACTTCCTGGTTTTTCACTTTCACCTGTTGAATTTTTTAAAATTGGATTTATATATTTCTTATCATGGTCATTTCATAGAAAAGTAATAGATCAGCCTAAAAAATTAGGTTTAAAAGCTGAATCATTACTTCTAGCACCTTATTTCTTAACATTTTTCGTAGTTGTATTTATTGTAGCTTTTTTACAAAAAGATTTAGGACAAGTTGTATTATTAGGTATTATTTTAGTTGTATTATTAATTTTTGCAAATAGATCTTTTAAAATATTTTTACTATTAGGTGGTACTGCATTAATTGGTTTAGTTGGTCTTATTTTAGCAGCACCACATAGAATTAAAAGGATTCATTCTTGGTGGGCAATGGTTCAAGATGGAATTTTATCAGTTTTACCTTCATGGGCAGAACAATATTTAAGAATTGATGAATTACCTGAACCTTATCAAGTTTCACATTCATTAAATGCTATGCATAATGGTGGTTTCTTAGGACAGGGTATATCAAATGGAGATGTGAAAGTTGGCTTTTTATCGGAAGTTCATACGGATTTTGTTTTAGCTGGAATTACAGAAGAGGTTGGTTTATTAGGTTTAATATTTTTAGTAACAATTGTCTCTATTATAATTTTAAGAATTTTTAGAATAAGTAGAAGAGTTAAAAACCCGATTTACCATCTTTTTTCTTTAGGTATTGCTTTAATGATTATAATTGCATTTTTAATTAATTCTTATGGTATATCAGGAATGATTCCAATAAAAGGAATTGCTGTACCACTACTTTCTTATGGTGGGTCTTCAATGTTAGCAATGTCAATTGCGATTGGTTTGGTTTTATCTATTAGTAGAGAAGTAGAAACAGGTAATTTAAAAAAAAAGCAAGGTAAAAAACAATGAAAAAATCAATAGTTATTACAGGCGGTGGAACTGGGGGACATTTAAAAGTTGCCGATGCCTTTATTGATGAATATTTTAATAGAGGTTATAATGTAATTTTTATAGGTTCTTCAAATGGTTTAGATAAACAATGGTTTGAACATGATGATAGATTAAAAGAGAAATATTTTTTAGATACAAGAGGTGTTGTTAATAAAAACCTTATTGGAAAAATATTTTCTTTATTAAATATTTTAAAAAAAACATATTTTTGTTTAAAAATATTCTCAAAATACAAAATACAAACTGTTTTATCTGTAGGTGGTTTTTCAGCAGCAGCTGCTACATTTGCATCAATTATCAAACCTTCTTGTAAGCTTTTTATTCATGAACAAAATTCACGTATGGGAAAATTAAATCAAATCACATCAAGATTTGCAAGTGAACTTTTTTCATCTTTTAATAATAATTCAGTAATAAAAGATTATCCAGTATTAGATGTATTTTTTAAAAAAGCAAGAATAAGAGAAGATATAAAAACAATTGCTTTTTTTGGCGGTTCTCAAGGTGCTGTCGCTATTAATGATTTTGCTTTAAAACTTGCTCCTAAACTAAATGAAATGGGAATAAAAATAATACATCAAACAGGTAAAAATGATTTTAAAAGAGTTAGAGATGAGTATAAAAAACTAAATATAAATGCTGATGTTTTTGATTTTACAAAAGATATTCCAAATAAAATGCAAGAAGCTGATTTTGCTGTAAGTAGAGCTGGTGCTTCAACTTTATGGGAATTATGTGCAAATGCTTTACCAACATTTTTTATTCCTTATAAGTTTGCAGCAAGCGATCATCAATATTATAATGCAAAAGATTTAAGTACTAAGGGATTATGTTTTTTACAAAGAGAAGATGAATTAGATGAAGAAGTTTTTTTTAAAGCAATAAGTTCAGATATAAAAAGCATTAGTGAACAATTGAAAGATTCAATTAAACCTAATGCTGTTTCTTTAATAGTTGATGTTATGACTAAAAGCGAAAAGTAAAAATACACCAAATATGATTCTATAAATACCAAAAGATACAAAAGTAAAGTTTTCTAAAAATTTAAGAAAAAGCTTAATTGCTAAAAATGCAACAACAAATGATACGATAAATCCAACAGCAAGATTTAAAATATTTGCATCTGAAAGTAACTCTTCATGATGTTTTAATAAATCATAAGCTGTTGTTGCACACATAACAGGAAATGCTAAAAGAAATGAAAACTCAGCACTTGCTTTTCTATTTAAACCTACAAGCATTGCCCCAATAATACTAGAACCGGCTCTTGATGTTCCAGGAATTAATGCAAAAATTTGAGCAAAACCAATCCATGCAGCTTGTTTATAAGTTACATCTTCTACATCTAAAGTATGTGTTTCTTTTTCATTATAAAATTTTTCTACAATTAAAAATATTATTCCACCTATTATAAACATATAAG
>NZ_JBGUES010000142.1:0-6203 GCF_041821165.1 Poseidonibacter sp.
GTGCAATTATCGCAGCACGTACAGTTGTTACAAAGGATGTAGAGCCTTATGCTATTGTAGGCGGTAATCCATGTGTATTTATAAAGTCACGTTTTTCAGAAGATGAGATAAAACAATTACTTATAATGAAGTGGTGGAATTGGAAAGAAGATAAAATAAAAGAGAATATGCCTCTTATTTGTAGCACATCGATAAAAGGTTTATGGGAATATTGGTGCGAAAAAAAGAATAAGAGGGAAAATTGATGTCATATTTTATTTATATTCTTGAGTGTAATGATGGAAGTTTATATACAGGAATTACTAAAGATATTTCTAAGCGTTTGGATGAACATAATACAAAAGATAAAGGTGCCAAATACACAAAAGCACGACGTCCTGTAAAACTTATTTATAAAGAATCATCAGATAATAGAAGTACAGCCTCAAAACGTGAATATGAAATAAAAAAACTATCAAGACTAAAGAAATTGGAATTAGTAGAAAATTGTAAGTTAAAAGATTAAAAACCTTTTAGGCTTTTAATCTTCAGATTTATTTAGCTTTTAACTCACCAGATAATTCATACTTATTTAAGTACCCTCTAGGAGTAAGTACAAGGTTGTTTTTAGTAAGTTTTGCATTTGAGTTACAAATGATGATTAGTGTTGACATAGTAACTTCTGGGTGTTCTATATCTTGGTCTATTAAATCTTGAGCAGTTGTGATTGTGATTTTTTCTTTTCCTTCACGTCCAACGTTTGAAGCGATGATTGCGATTCTATTTTCATATCCATCTTTTAGTGCTGCCATAAAGTTTTGGTAAGGTTGGATTCTTTTTTTAGATTTTGGGTTATAAATACCTGTTACAAAATCACAATCAAGTGCTGCTTTTACTCTTTTATCAATTAGGTTAATATCTGTAAGTCTATCTGATAATGAAATAATTGAAAAATCCTGAGATACAGGCGCTCCTGCTTTACTTGCTGCTGCTAAAAATGAAGTAACCCCAGGAAGTGAAACAACTTCGATTTCATCCCATAAATCTCGCTCTTCCATAAGTTCAGTTACAAGAGTAGCCATTCCATATACGTTTACATCTCCATTTGAAAGGATACACGTAGTTTTGCCATCTTTTGCAAAATCAATAGCTTGTCCACATCTTGCAATTTCATGTGTCATTCCTGATGTGAATAATTCTTTTCCCTCTATTAAACTTCCCAATTCTCTTGCGTATTTACTATAAGATACTACTACTTCACACTCTTTGATTGCTCTTAATGCAGCAGGTGAGATATAGTCTAATCCACCTGCACCTGTTGATACGATATATAATTTTTTTGCCATTTTTATTTTCCTAATTTCTTTTTATACTGCTGCTGCAATAGTGATTTTTTTTTCATATACATTTTTTGGAATGATTAATTCATTGTATTTTGATACTAAGATACAAGAGGGTTCACTAACACCTTTTAGTCCAAAAAACTTAGTTGCTTGAGATGGACTAAACTCACCTTGAAGAGAATTTATTTCATTTTCATTATAAAATTTTATATCAAAGTTATATTTCTTTGCAAACTCTAATAATCCAAGTTCATCTGCTTTTGCTTGAAATGATGCAATATTTTCTATTTGTTCAATTTTTAGATTATGCTCTTTTAAAAACCATAAAAATCCTGCTTCAATATCTTCAACAGATGTATCTCTATTACATCCAATACCTAAGTATACTTTTGGTTTAAAAGTAAGAAGAGGGCTATCATAAGGAGTAATATTTACACATAATTCACTTGTTTGTTTATCTACTCTTTTTAAGTTGTTTTTATTTGGAATAGTTTCAAAGATTGCTTCACAAGTTAAAACTTCAACTTCTTTTTTATTTAAAAGAGAATTTGATATTAGGGCTAACTCTTTTAGATTATGTATTTCTAAATCATTTTTTTTAGCAAACATTTCAAAAGCAAGAGTATTTGTTTGATCAGTTGCTGTTGATACAAAGTTTATACAACCATCAATTCGTGAAGCTATAATATCGCTTAGCTCATTTGCACCACCTAAGTGTCCACTTAAAAGAGGGACTATCTTATCAAGTTTTAAATTGATTACTATAACTGCTGGGTCTGTTGCTTTATCTTTTAAAAATGGTGCAATTTTTCGAACCACCGCACCCATTGCTAAAATACAAATAATCGCATCATAACCTTCCCATGCGGGTTGCATGATTTCATCTATTTTTGTGTATAAGTTTAAACTCTCTAAATTATGTTCCAAATCTTTTTTACCAAATACATCTACATGATAATCATAAAGATAAGGAATAAGATTACAAGCTGCTGTTAAACTTGGTTGATTTATTGTAACAACTGCAATTTTTAGTTTAGGCATTTTCTTCTTCCTTTTTTTTCTTTCGTGCTTCTTTTAATTCTTTTACTAATGGTTTTACATAAAGGTGTGATTCTTGCGTTTCTTTTTGATTTAAGTAATCACCAAATAAAATAAGTGCTACACCTTTAATATGTTTTACTTGCTCTTGTATATCACTTATAGTACCTTTATATATTTTCTCTTCTTTCCAAGTTGCTTTTTCAATTACCCAACAAGGCGTGTCTGCATCGTAATTCATCTGTAATGCTGTTTTCTTTAGTTTCTCTAATAAAAGAATTGATAAATAAAAAGCTAAAGAAGAATTTTTACAAGCTAAGATATTCTCTAATTTTTCAGGATTTGGAGTTTTACCTTCTACTCTTGATAAAATAACTGTTTGAGAAACCCCAGGTATTGTATATTCAATTCCTAAACTTGCTGCTGCTCCAAAAGCTGCTGTGATTCCTGGAATAACAGAGTATTCAATATTTTGTTCTTTTAAGTATTCAATTTGTTTTGCAATAGTTGAATAAATTGATGGGTCACCAGTATGCACACGTGCTACTATTTTATTTTGATGTTTTTGTAAAAAATCAAAAATCTCAGGATATTTCATACCTTGAGAGTCTTCAATAATTGCATCATTTTTACACCATGATAAAACTTCTTTTGGTACTAATGAACCAGTAAATAAAACAGCATCTGCAATTTGTAATATCTTTTGAGCTTTTACTGTAACTAAATCAGGATCACCAGGACCTGCACCTATAAAATAAATCATTATTTTTCCTCTTTTTTATATATTTTTATTTGAAATAATTGACGTTCAGGTTCTACTAAATCTAACACACCTTTGTACGTAGTAAGAGAAATAGAGTGAGTGTCATATTCTATTTTTGCTTTATTTAAAACTTCAATCATTTGACTTAAGTGTTTAAGTGTAATAGCGTTAATCAACATTATTCCATTTACATCTAATCTTTCATATAGATATGGTAAAGTATCAATAACCATCTTACCACCGCCACCTACGAAGATTCTTTGAGGATTTTGCTCTAAAGTAGGATATATCTCTTCTGCTTGGCCAATATAAAGTTTGCAATCACACACATGATGATTTTTTAGGTTTTCTTTTATAAATTCAACCCTTGTTTCGTTCTTTTCAAAGAATATTGTTTTTACTTTGTATCTTTTATATGCTTCTATACCACAAGAACCACTTCCTGCTCCTATATCCCATAAAATATTATTTTCTTCTAAATCTAAGTTTTGTAAGCTTAAGTGTCTTTTGTATTTTTTTGTAATCATTCCACGTTCAGTCTCAAACTCTAAATCATCACATAGATTTTTTTTATGTTCATAATTTCTTTTTATTAGCAGTACAAAAGGCTCTTTTAAATCAAATCTATTTTCATCAAAATTAAAAAGATTTACCTCTTCAATTATTTCATCTTCAAATCCAAGCTTATAAGCAATAGTTGTTGTAATAAACTCTTCTTCAAAAAATTGCATAGCTTCTTGAAGTCTATTTATCGAATATTTATCACATAGAACAAAAGTGTATTTTTTATTCATAAATTCACATAAATCTATATTTTTTCTTCCATGAATTGATATAACACTTACATCATTTTCTGATATAAATATTTTTTCTAAAAGATAAGTTTTTGATGAAATATTATTTACAATTTTCACTTCTTCTTTTGGTAATTTATTTGCTATTAAAGTTCCTGCTGAAAAAAACAGAGGTGAACCAGTAACTACATATAAAATATTCTCTTTTTTATAGTTTTGTAGAATATATTCTTTTGCATCTTTAAACTTTAGTTTTAAAATTGTTCTACCATTTTCTATAAAGTTTGGGTCACAAATGATTTTGTCATAATTACAAAAGTTTAATTCTAAGTTTGTAAAATCATAAGCACCCATACCATTTCCAGCTATTGTTACCATCCTGCTACCTCACTTTGTTCTAATATTAAAGCTTCCACATTTGATTTTGGAAACCATTGTTTTATTTGTTCATTTGCTTTTTTTGCAATCATTGTATAAAGCTCATCTACAAGCCCAAGTGTTTCTAGTTCTTGTGAAATACCTTTTACAGTTTTTGTAGATTCTATATCTACTTCATATCCAAGTTCATTTTTAATATCCTCTTTTAGTTGTACAAAATCAATTGTTCCAAATCTATTATGAGTGTTTTTAAAGCCTTGATAAACTTTTGTCATTTTTCCAATACCACAAACAAAAATCACTTTTGGAATATCTAAATTTGTAGATATTTCAATCGAATCATAAACAAAATTTGCAACTTCAACTATTTGACCTTCATCATATTTTTCTTTGGAAACTCTAAATGCAGAATTTCCAAGTGTAAATATTAAAGGCACAAAATCATTTTGCTTAGCAAACTCTATCTCTGTTTTTACAGAATCAATATATGCAGTACTAGAAACTGGTTTTACAATTCCTGATGTTCCAAGAATTGAAATACCTCCAATTACTCCAACCTTAGCATTTGCAGTTTGTTTGGCTATTTCTTCACCATTTGTAACGCTAAGAGTACAATGAAGTACTAAGTTATGGTACTGTTCAGACTCTTTAATAAATATTTTTTGAATATTTTCTAAGGGTACTGGATTTATAGCTGGATAATTTGGAGCTATTTTAAGGCCTTTTTTTGTTACCACTCCTACACCAATTCCTGCATAAATATATAATTTATTTGTACCAATAATTAACTCTTGTGCATTGTGTTTAACAGTACTTATCATAAGTTCATTTTTTTTATCACTTACACTTACAACAATTTCACAACCTTTTGTTACATCTAAATCATCATTATCAATTTTATTTATTTTTGTAATGCTTATTTCTTTTGTAATTAAAAATGCCTCTAAAGCTTTTGCAAATGCAAGTGTTGCATGAACACCAGTTGTTAGTCCCTTTCTTAGGACTTTCTTTTCTTCTGCCATTATTTATACGTTGATTCTTGGCTTATTGGAACTTGTTTAAAATCTAAGTCATCAATATTTTTATTCTGTGCTAAAGCATGAAATAACTCAATCCATTGTTCTTTTGAATACTTATGAATATTTCTAAGCCATAAGTTATTATTTGCTTCAAATCCATTTGCTCTTGTATTTTCATATATATTTGCAACTGATCTAAATCTACAAGCACCAAAACATCCAGTTCTTGAGATTTTTATTCTTGTTTCACCTTTTGCAAGATTTATTTCTTTTAAAATATCTCTTAAGTTTGCTGCAACTTCATCATTTTTATGAGCCCCACCACATCTTTCATCATTACAAATAAAAATATGTGTTTTAAAGTGCATAATTGGTTTATTAGGTACAAGTTTTTTAGGCTTACAAGTAAAACCATCTACAACTTCTGAACCCATAAGATTAATATTTTTATTTGTAGTAAAATCTTGTAGTTTATTTTCCATTGTACTTATATACTCCATCATAATCTTTGATTAATTTGAAAATAGCATGAAGTGTTGCAACTGTCATAGTTGAAGAGCCAAATCTTCCTTGCATGATAATTCCAGCAACATCAAAGTGATCACAAAATCTTCTACCATAATCTTTTGATTCAACTACATTTACAAATCCAACAGGAAATAGTAAAAATGCTACATTTTTTAAATCAACTTTTTGTTCAATTAAAGTATTAATAGCTGCATATATAAAAGTAGGGGCATTTCCACAAGCTAAAATCATTGGTTCATCTTTATGTCTTTTTATAGCCTCTACAACTGCTGCATAAGATCTTGTTGTTTTATTTTTTTCAGCCATTTCATAAGTGAATTTTTCTTTTATATAACATACAACTTCAGTTTCATATTTTTCT
>NZ_JBGUES010000143.1:0-6148 GCF_041821165.1 Poseidonibacter sp.
TACATAATTATTAAATTTTTCTACCTTGTTATTTACTAAGGTGTTTTTATACTCTAATTCACTTTTTAAAATATCTATTTCTTCTATTTTTGTATAAAAAAACTCTTCATAGTTTTTTATCTTTTCACGCTTTTTTTCTAATTTAATAATCTTTTTTGTAATACGTCTTTCAAGTTTTGAAGCAGGAACATATAGAATATCAATATCTTTTCCATTTTGGGAATAATCAAAAACATTTATATTTAATTGATACTCAAAAGTATTTTCAATTTCATCTATAATTTTTCTTAACTGTTCATATGTAATTTTATCTTCATAATATTTATCTATTTTGCCAATACGAACTTCTTGAAATGAAGCAAAAAGTGAACTTGTTATTAAAAAGCTTAGTAATAGTGTTTTGTAAATCATAAAATATTATATTTAAAAAGTGTTTTATACATGCTTATTTATATTAATCTACATTTAAGCATATAATTTAGAATATATAATTTTAGCATAATTATTTTTTGCTATAGTAAAGCATAAAAAACAAAGGAATAATATGTCTATTGAAAAAAACCAAAAAGTTGTAATGAACTATGAACTAAAAATTAATGATGAAATTTTAGAAAGCAATCTTGAAAAAGATCCTATTGAATTTACATACGGTACAGGTCAAATTATACAAGGATTAGAAGAAGGAATCCAAGATATGAAAGAAGGTGATACTAAAGTTGTAAAAGTAAGTTCTGATAAAGCTTATGGACAATATGATGAATCACTATCTCAAGTTGCTCCAATAGAAGATTTTGAAGGTATAGATTTACAAATTGGATTAGTATTAGAAGCTGAGAATGAAAAGAAAGAAATATTAAGAGCAACTGTAACAGATGTAACTAAAGAGGAAGTCACAGTTGATTATAATCATCCATTAGCTGGATGTGATTTAGAGTTTAAAGTATTTATGAAATCAATTTCATAAAAAGGTATATTCCCATATATTTGGGAATATACTTTATTTTTTACCACTTATGTTTTGGTGCTTTATACTTTTGAATTAAAGATAAGACTTCTTCTTGATTTTCACTTTTTATAAGCATATTTACATAATCTTTTTTCAAAAAACCTTCATCTGACATAGTATTAAGCATATCAATTAATTTATCATAAAATTTATTTGTATTTAAAAAAGCACAAGGTTTATCATGAATTCCAAGCTGAGCCCATGTCCATACTTCAAAAATCTCTTCTAATGTACCAGCACCTCCAGGAAGCGCTACAAAACCATCAGATAGTTCAGCCATCATAGCTTTTCTCTCATGCATATTTGCAACAATCGATAGTTCTGTAAGTTCAGTATGAGCTAACTCTTTTTCTTGAAGTTTTACAGGAATAACACCATGAACTTTCCCACCATTTTCTAAAACAGAATCAGCAAGAATACCCATAAGCCCTACTCGTCCTCCACCATAAACTACATTAATATTGTTTAATGCTAAAAATTTACCAAAAGATCTTGTAGCATTTTCATACTCTATATTATTACCCGTACTTGAACCACAAAAAACAGCTAATGTCATTATTTATCCTTTTAATTAAATTTACTTCATCATATAATTGTTATTGAATTTCTTTATATTTTTAGTATTAATAATATTCTAAATGAATTTATAAGGAATCTATAACAAGAAAATAATATAATGAAGTAAAACTAAAGTTGTAAAAAAAGCAATAATAATTATATAATAAATAAGATTAAAAAGGAAGGGTATTGCATTATTTCTTTGATATTTTTGAATCTAATAATTTTATGCTAAAATTCCAAACATTATAAATATAAAAAATAAGGGAAAATATGTCTAATGATGATATTAGTATAATTGATAAAAAAATAGAAGAACTTATTTTTGATAAAAAAGAACATAGTTTTTCAGATTTAAAAGAAAAAGTTGAAGAAATATTAAAAAGTGTAAATATATTTTTTGTTGAAAATGAACTAAATTCTAAAGCTGTAGATATGTATTTAAAAAATGTAATAAATCAACGAAATAATATAAAAAAGGCAGAAGAAAAAAGAAAAATAGATAATAGTAAAGAAACAAAATATACTTTAATTGAAAATATATGTAAAAAGCTAGAATTTGAAAATCAAGAACAACTTATTAAAAAAGTAGATGAACTTCAAATAAAAACAAATTTAGAATTAAAACAAATTTTAGATTCAATTTAATTTTATAGGAATAAATAATGAAAATAGAAGAAGAAATAGAACAAATATTTGATAGCCTAAGAAAGCTAGCTTTTTATGTAGGACATGGGAAATATAATGACTATATGAGTTCAGATGAAGTTTTAAAAATCAAAGCAACATTAGAAAAAATACTTGAAATTGAAAAAGAGTATGAAAAAGTTAATACACCAGAAGATAAAAAACTAATTTACAATCGTTTAGCTAAATATAAAACATATAGCATAAAAGATTTTATTGATTACAAATTATAAAAACAATAAGAAAGTAAAGAAATCTACTTTACTTCTTTCGTGGGGGAGGTAATAATCTATTAAAATCGTAAGGAATTATACTTCTTTCAATTTCTTCAGTAAAATCATATAACTTTATACAAATACCAAGTAATATTGGCCAAACAGATATTTCATTAATAATTGGAACTGTATTCAAACCAATAACAACCCCTATAATACCAGCTATTATTAGTATATTATCAACTTTTTTAACTTTTAATAATCTATAAAAATCTTTAATTTTTTTAATTAGCATATAGTTTTCCTTTTTTAATGTTAATACATATTATATTAACAAAAGAATGTTTAAAGAGGCTTATATAAAATGATGTATTTAATAAAAAAAGTGTTAGATTTTTGTTTTAATCAAGCAGAAGAAGTAAAGCGAAAAATATCGCTTTACTTTAATTTTAGATATGGTAGTTTGGAGCTTCGTTTGTAATAGTTACATCATGAACATGAGACTCTCTTAGTCCAGCAGATGTAATTTCTACGAATTCAGCAGTTTCTTGGAATACTTTGATATCTTTTGAACCTAAGTAACCCATTGATGATCTTAATCCTCCAACCATTTGGTGAATAATATCAGCAATAGAACCTCTATATGCAACTCTTCCTTCAATTCCTTCTGGTACAAGTTTATCAGCAGCAGTTCCTTCTTGGAAATATCTATCAGTACTTCCTTTAGTCATAGCTCCAATAGAACCCATTCCTCTGTATGATTTAAATTTTCTTCCTTGGAATAAAATTAAATCACCTGGAGATTCATCAGTACCTGCTAATGCAGAACCCATCATAACAGCACCTGCTCCAACTGCTAATGCTTTTGCAACATCACCAGAATATTTAATACCACCATCTGCAATAATTGGAATACCATATTTTGCACCTTCAGCAGCACACTCATCAATTGCAGAAATTTGAGGAACACCTACACCTGCAACGATTCTTGTTGTACAAATTGAACCAGGTCCAATTCCAACTTTTACTGCATCAGCTCCTGCATCAATTAATGCTTTAGTTGCTTCACTAGTTGCAACATTTCCTGCAATAATTTCAACATTTAATGCTTTTTTAATAGCAGTTACAGAATCCAAAATACCTTTAGAGTGACCATGAGCAGAATCTAGAACTAAAACATCAACACCAGCTTCAACTAATGCAGTTGCTCTATCTAATTGACCAACACCAATAGCAGCACCAACTCTTAATCTACCAAACTCATCTTTACAAGCATTTGGATGTTCTCTTTTTTTATTAATATCTTTAATTGTAATTAAACCAATTAATTTATTATTATCATCAACAATTGGTAATTTTTCAATTTTATTAGCATGCATAATTTCAGCAGCTTCTTCTAAAGTAGTACCTTTAATAGCAGTAATTAATGGCATATGAGTCATTTTTACATCAATAATATTAGTAAAATCTTTTGTAAATCTCATATCTCTATTTGTAATAATACCTAATAAAGAGTTTTCATCATCAACAACAGGAATACCAGAAATTTTATAAGAAGCCATAATATCTTCAGCATCTTGTAAAGTTTGGTCTTTTTTAATTGTAATTGGGTCTGTAATCATTCCTGATTCTGATCTTTTTACTTTTCTAACTTGCATAGCTTGTGTTTCAATGTCCATATTTTTATGAATAATTCCAATACCACCAAGTCTAGCCATTGCAATTGCAGCTTCAAACTCAGTAACTGTATCCATAGCAGCTGATACAAAAGGTACATTTAATTCAATATTTTTAGTTAATTGAGTTTTTAAACATACTTCTTTTGGTAAAACTTCTGATTTTGCTGGTACTAGTAATACATCTTCAAATGTAAGTGCTTTTTTTCTAATTCTCATTTCTAATTCCTAATTGTTGTTATTGTTTTTTATAATTTACTGCTTTTTCTAATGATAAAGCACCATCAAATACTGTTTGTTCATCGTAAGCTCGACCAATTAATTGTAATCCAACTGGCATACCATCTTCGTCATTATCTACAGGTATAGAAATAGCAGGTAATCCAGCAAGGTTTACAGAAATTGTATAAATATCACTTAAGTACATTTCTAAAGAAGTTTTAAATGATCCAAATTTTGGCGCAGTTGTAGGTGCAACTGGTGATAAAATTAAATCAGCTTCTTTAAAAATTTCTTCATACTCATCTTTTATTAAATGTCTAACTTTTTGAGCTTTTATATAATAAGCATCATAATAACCTGAACTTAATACAAAAGATCCAAGCATAATTCTTTTTTGAACTTCTTCTCCAAAACCTTGTGATTTTGTTTGAAGATACATATCTTTTAAACTAGAATTACCTTGTCTATTTCCAAATCTTACACCATCAAATCTAGAAAGGTTAGCAGATGCCTCAGCAGTTGCTACGATGTAATATGAAGATAAAATTTTACCTGTATCTAACATATTTTTATGAATAATAGTATGTCCTGCTTCTTCTAAAGCTTTTAATGATTTATTAAAAGCTTCTTGGATAGCTGGACTTGCTTGCTCTACAAAGTTATCAATTACTGCAATAGTTAATTTTCTATTCGCATCTAATTTTGGTGTAACAGCATCTGTTTGTACATTTGCTGATGTAGAATCTAAAGGATCATGTCCTGAAATAATATCATATAATATTGCTGCATCTTCAACATTTTGTGTAATTGGTCCACATTGGTCTAATGATGAAGAATAAGCTGTAATTCCATATCTTGAAACTCTTCCATAAGTTGGTTTCATACCTACACAACCACAGTAAGCTGCTGGTTGTCTAATTGATCCACCTGTATCAGTACCAAGTGCAGCAATAGCTATTCCACCAGCAACAGCAGCAGCACTTCCTCCTGAACTTCCACCAGGAACTTTAGAGTTATCAACTGGATTTAAAGTTTTTCCATAACATGAAGATTCAGTTGAACTTCCCATTGCAAACTCATCCATATTAGTTCTACCAAATGGTGATAAACCTGCTTTTTCTAAATTATTGATAACTGTTGCATTATAAGGTGATATATAACCTTTTAATATATTACTTGAACAAGTAATTTCCCAATTTTTAACATTTATATTATCTTTTATAGCAATTGGAATACCTGATCCTGATTGTGAAATATCTATTGAACTTAGCTGCTCAACATATGCTCCAATACCGCTTTCTTTTATTTTTGAAGTTAAATCATCTCTTAATTTATTAATATCGTCACTAGCAAGTGTTAGTGCTTCTTTTAGAGTTATCAAACATTTCTCCTGTGAATTACAATTATAGTATTACGCTGGATTGTATCTAATTTATGTTTAATATTAGGTAAATTGATTTGATATATAGATTTTTTTAAGATATTTATGAAAGTTTTTTATGTATAAAAAAAGGTAGAAGTCAAAGACTCCTACCTTATAGAATTTGTATAAACTTAAAGATTATACGAATGAAATGAATGCCATCTCAGTAGCATCACCTCTTCTGATTCTTGTTTTAATAATTGAAGTATATCCACCATTTCTACCTTCGTATTTTGGTGCAATTTCATTGATAAGTTTTTTAGTAGCTTCTTTACTTTGTAATGCAGCAAATACTTGTCTATGAGTATTTAAATCTGCGTTTCTAGCAGTTGTTACTAATCTTTCAATATATCTTCTTAAT
>NZ_JBGUES010000144.1:0-6058 GCF_041821165.1 Poseidonibacter sp.
TATTTTAAGCGCGAACTTAATTAAATTTTCATTCTTTGACATTAGCTTCTCCTCACATACTCCACATTCCTTTGATAAGATTAAGAAAAAAAAGGATTTAAAATGTTTGATTTTATGAATATGAATATGACACTATTTCATGGTTTTTCAATGTTTGTTTTTTTGGCAATATTTTTCTATTTGATATTTTCAATAGATAAAAAAGAGAAATCATCAGTAGTTGATATTTTAAAAAAAAGATTAGCAAAAGGTGAAATATCTCAAGAACAATTTGAATCAATAAAAACTACATTAAAAGAAGGAAATTAAATATGAAAAAAACAATTTTATTTTTAGCACTAATAACAAGTTCAGTTTTTGCAATGGAAGGTAAGACTATGACAGTTTACAAATCACCTTCTTGTGGTTGTTGTACTAAATGGATTGATATTATGAAAAACAAAGGCTTTGAAGTAAAAACAATTGAAACAAATGAAGTTAATACTATAAAACAAAAAGCTGGATTACAAGCTGGACAAATATCATGTCATACAGCATTTGTTGATGGATATGTAGTTGAAGGACATGTTGATTATAGTGCAGTTAAAAAAATGCTTGTTGAAAAACCCAACATTATAGGAATTACTGTTCCTGGTATGCCTGTTGGAAGTCCTGGTATGGAGCAAGGAAATACTAAACAAGCATATGATGTATTATATGTAAATAAAGATGGTTCTACAGGTGTGTACGAATCTCACTAAAAAATAAATTTTGATTGGATATTAATAAAATGAAAATACTTTTACTAGAAGATGATGTGATTTTAAATGAAATAATTGAAGAGTTTTTATTAACTTTAAACTATGAAGTAATTAGTGTTTTTGATGGTGATATTGCCGAAGACTTAATATATGAAGAAAGTTTTGACCTTCTTTTATTTGATGTAAATGTTCCTAATATTACAGGTTTTGATTTATTAAAAAATATTAGGCAAAATAATATTAATATCCCAACAATATTTATAACATCTAGACATACATCAGAAGATGTTAAAATAGGATTTAATTCAGGATGTGATGATTATATTAAAAAACCATTTGACTTAAGTGAATTACAACTTAGAATTGAGAATATTAAAAAGTTACGACAGATTGAGAGTTATGGACAAGTAAAAATTGATGATAATACTTCATATAATTATGAAAGAAAAATTATTTTTAAGAATAATGAAGAGTTTAATTTATCAAAAATAGAATCAAAGATTTTAGAATATTTTATAAAAAATAAAAATAAAACGCTTTCAATAGACCAAATATCAGTAAATAATTGGCTTTATGATGAAGTTCCAGAGGCTACAACAATACGAACTTATATTAAAAATTTAAGAAAAAAACTTAATGATAAAACTATAACAACACTAAAAGGAATTGGGTATAGATTTAATATTTCTTAGAAATATTTTTTATATAACAAATATTTATTATTAAAATATTTTAATTATGAGTTAAATATGTAATATTAATAATTCATTAATTTTAATAAGCTAAACTCTGCTAATATTTAAATAAAGGCATTTGATGAACCTTAATATGAGAATTAATTCTAAAATCATTTTTTTATGTTTTTTAGTTGCAAGTAGTGCTACCTTAGGTAGTTTATTTTTTAGTGATATTATGGGATTTGTTCCATGTAATATGTGCTGGTATCAAAGGATATTCATATATCCTCTTTCTATATTATTTTTAATAAATTTACTCTATCCTGATGATAATGTATATAAATATACCTTTCCAATAGTAGTAATTGGATTGCTTTTTGCTATTTATCATAACCTTTTAATGTTAGATATAATCCCAGAATCAATGGTTCCATGTAGTAGTGGTATACCATGTTCCACTGAATATATCAATTGGTTTGGGTTTATAACTATCCCCTCTCTATCATTTATAGCATACCTTATGCTTTTTTTACTATTAGTACTTGGAAAGGAGAAACAACATGACAAATAAAAAAAACAATAATACAGTAATGCAGAATAAAACTATAATTATAATTTCTATTATGGTTTTAATTGGAATATTTTTTGGTATGAAATACACTTATAATCAATCAGAAAATAACAAAACAGTTGCTCTATCAGAAAATCAATCAGTATTATTTAAAAGAGATACGTCTTTTACAATTGGTCCTGATAATGCAAAGGTACAGTTAGTAGAATATTTTGACCCGGCTTGTGAAACTTGTTCCCAATTTCATCCATACATAAAAGATATTTTGGAAAAGAATAAAGGTAAAATTCAATTAGTTCTTCGATATGCTCCACTTCATAAAGATTCTGATAAGGTTGTTGTTATTTTAGAAGCTGCTAAAAAACAAGATATGTTTTTAGAAGCTTTAGAAGCATCTTTTAAAACACAACAAAATTGGGCTGGACATAATGGACATAATCTGAATAATCTTTGGGAAAATATCTCAGGTTTAGGACTTGATATGGATAAATTATTAAAAGATATGAAAGACCCTGAAGTAATGAATGTAGTAAGACAAGATATTGAAGATGGTAAAAAATTAGGTGCTACAAAAACACCTTCATATTATGTAAATGGGAAACCACTTCAAGAATTTGGACTCCAAAATCTAAAAGATTTAATTCAATCTGAGATGGATAAATAAGGAAGAATATGAAAACTATATTAATAATGATTGTATCAATTTTTTTGAGTTTATTTTTCTCTGCTTGTGATTCAAAGGTAAGTAAAGCACAAGTTATTGAAAAGAGTGTAGAATCAGTTGATCCAAAAAAGTTCACTTTGACAACGACTAAAGGAGAAATAATTACATTAACTGTTAATTCTCAAACTATTGCTTCAAAAGAATTAGAAAATAAAATAGTTCTAGTCAACTTCTGGGCTCCTTGGTGTGAACCATGTAAGAAAGAAATGCCAAGTTTTGTAGAACTTCAAGAGAAATATAAAAATAATTTTATTATTCTTGGTGTTTTATTTGATAAAAATATATCGAAAGAAGAATTGACTGATTTTATGAAAAAATATAATATGAATTTCCCTGTAACTGTTGGAGAAGAAAACTTTACATTAGCAAAAGCATTTGATGATGTGAAAATGATACCAGAATCTTTTCTTTATACAAAAGATGGAATATTTATAGAAAAATTTGTTGGTGAAATTAGTAAAGAAAAACTTGAGAAATATATAAAAGATAATTTATAGTACTTATAGAAATAATATGTTATCTTTATTACAGTTTGTTTATTGATAATTCTCATTGTAAAACTGTATATGAAGATTAAATAAAGTTTAAAATTCTATTTTAAACTTTATTTAAAAGTACTCTAATGCTAGGAAATAACATATATTAATGTTATTAAATTTATATTATATAGATTATAGGAATAACTCTATAGAGTAGATGTAAGTAAATAATTTAATGTAGATAAATGCTATTAATTTAGCTTTTTTTACTCTAAATATAATGATAATAATGTTCTTTCAAGACATTATTTTATTACTATTTTATACTCGGTAAAAAACCGTTATAAATTATGTGTTAAATCATCTAATATAACAAATATTTATTTGTTACAACTCTAATAATTATCTAGTCTCCCTTCGGAAAATATAACAACTTATAAGATTGTTAGACTCTAATTATGAACTGATTCTATAATATTAGTAATGTGCATTATTTTTCTAATTGTAGTTGGATATTTCTTATCCTTATTTTATTTAGTTAAAAAGTTCATCTTTTGCTAGTTTTTTTATAGGATTAGCTTGTATATTTTAATGTTGCATGATAAACTAATTTTAAATCTTCTTAAATTCTTTTGGTTTCACTTCGTTCCCTATCACAAGCTAATGTGTTTACATACTTCAATAAATTACGTATTTGATAATTGGTACTTCAGTTTGAGGAAATATTGTTTTAATTGTTTCAGGAAAGCCCTTGCGACCATCAATAGAAACAATACGAATATTTTCTGATCCTTTATTATTTAAATCACTTAGAAATAAAAGGCAGAAATCTTGAATTTGAATGTCATATCAACTATAATTTATTTAATAGTTGATATGTATAGATATTTACTCTACCTTATCTTTTATAGTATTTAAAATTCTCATAGAATTAAAAATAGCAAGTAAAGCTACTCCAACATCTGCAAAAATAGCTTCTTTCATACCAATTATTGCTCCTGCACCAAGAACAAGAAACCCAACCTTAACTATCATAATAAAAACAATATTTTGATAAACAATTACTTTAGTTTTTTTAGCAATTTTTATAGCATCAACTATTGATTGTATATTGTCGTTTAAAAGAATAATATCAGCAGATTTTACGGCTAAATCACTTCCCATTCCACCCATTGCAAAACTAACATCAGCATTTGCCAAAGTAGGAGCGTCATTGATTCCATCGCCTACAAATGCAGTTACTTGATTAGTCTCTTTTTTTATTTGTTCAAAATAAGTTAATTTTTCTTGTGGTAAAAGTTCATATTTTATTACATCTATTCCTAATGTATTACCAACATTTAAAGCAACCTCTTTTTTATCTCCTGTTAACATATAAGTTTTAGAAATATCTAGTTTTTTAAGTTCAGAAATAACATCTTTTGCTTCAATTTTAATAATATCATTTACCACAATATATCCAGCAAATTTACTATCAACAGCTATAAAAACTGCACTTAATTTTTCTTCTATATCATCAATTTGTAAATTAAATTTTGCAAGAAGTTTTTTATTTCCTATTAAAATTTCTTTATTATCAATAGTTGCCGTAATACCCAAACCACTTAACTCTTCATGTTTTGTTATAAGCTTTGAATCAATAGCTTTTCCAAATGCTTTTATAATTGACTTTCCAATAGGATGAGTTGAAAAGCTTTCTGCATATGCAGCATATTTCAAAAGTTCATCTTTACTTAGGTCTTTACTTTGAATATCTGTAACTTCAAAAACACCATATGTAAGAGTTCCTGTTTTATCAAATACCATATTTCTAATTTCTGTTAATTTTTCAATATAATTTGCACCTTTTACCAATACACCTCTTTTTGAAATTGCTCCAATCGCACTAAAAAATGATAAAGGAACAGAAACTACAAGTGCGCAAGGACAAGAAATAACTAAGAAAATAAGTGCTCTTTCAAACCAATCTTTAAATAAAGCATTATCAATTAATAAAGGTGGTATTACTGCTAAAAATATAGCTAAAACAACTACAATTGGAGTGTAAACTGCTGCAAATTTAGTTATAAACTTTTCAGCTCTTGCTTTTGTCGAAGATGCATTATTTATAAGTTCAATAATCTTTGCAACAGTTGAATCTTTATATAAAGAAGTTGCTTTTACATACGAAGCATTTGAAGTATTAATAAATCCACTTAAAATTTGTTCACTCTCAAGTATTGTTTTCGGTTTAAATTCTCCCGTAATCGCACTTGTATCAAATGAACAACTTTTTGAGATAAGAACACCATCAACGGGAACTTTTTCTCCTACCTTAATTAAAATAATATCATCAAGTTTAACATCTTCAGGTACTTTCTGAACAATACTTTCACCTTCTTTTACATTTGCAAATTCAGGTTTAATATCAAGTAATGCATTAATATTATCTCTTGAATTATTAACAGCAACTGATTGAAACATTTCACCTATTTGGTAAAAGATCATAACAGATATACCTTCCACAAAATCATTTAAAGTAAATGCACCAATTGTTGCAATACTCATTAAAAAATGTTCATCAAAAACTTTTCCATGAATTAAGTTTTTGATAGCTTTGTATACAACATCCCAACCAACTAAAAAATATGCTATTAAATATAAAATTATTTGAAATTCTTTGTTAATTACATAGTTGTAAGATATATAAGTTAAAATAATAGAAATAATTGTGATTAATAAAAGTTTCTTATTTAAAAGTTCCCAAAAAGTTTTTTGTATTTTTTCTTCATCTTTTATAATAACTACATCTTTTTCAATTTTCTGAATCTCTTTTTCAATTTTTTCTAATACATCATAATTTACATTTTTTTCAAAACTTAAAGTTG
>NZ_JBGUES010000145.1:0-6055 GCF_041821165.1 Poseidonibacter sp.
ACTTTAATTGGAGTTTTATTCTCATTCATTAAAAAAATATTGTTATCTGCCCATACATCTGCGCTATCTTCTGCTGCATAAATAGGTATATCACCAATTATTTTTATTCCATTTTTTATCATTAGTTTAAAAAAGATAAAAATCACCGCTTCTTCGTCAAATACAAAATTTAATATAAAAAGTCTAATTACTGTTTATAAAGATATTCCTCAATTAAAATTTCTTCAAATTGGATATTTATTAAATAACCTTGCAAATGCCCTACCTGCAACTTTATTTTTACTTTTTATAGAATTAGTTATAAAAGAAAAAGATTCAAGTGGTTTAATTTTAATAATGTACTTTTTTTCAGGAATAGTTGCCCTTGTTTTTTGGAATAAATTATCTAATAAAATTGGTAAAAAAAGAGCTTGGTTAAGTTCAATTATATTAGCTTGTACTGCTTTTAGTTTTGTTCCTTTTTTAGGCGAAAATGATTTAAATGCTTTTATTTTAATTAGTTTGATTTCAGGATTATCATTGGGTGCAGATATGGCATTACCTACTGCTATTCAAGGTGATTTAGTACAAAAAAGTAAAAACTTACATACAAATATTTCTGGTTTACTTTTTGGAATTTGGACTATGATTACTAAACTTTCACTTGCTCTTGCTGTTGCTGTTAGTTTTATGATACTTGGTATTTTTGATTTTGATGCTAAAAATGCAAGTGAACTTTCTTTATTTGTTTTAATGCTTTTATATGGAGTTTTACCTGTTTGTTTAAAAATTATTGCGATATTTTTTATAAATAAATATGAAGATATCAAACAATAATATTATTAAGGGACATTTTTAATATACAAAAGTTATCTATATAGTTATAAACTAAGAAAAAAAGGAGTTTGATATGAAGTTATTTTTTATGATTCTTTTTATTAGTACATTTTGTTTTGCTCAAACTCAAAAAGCACCAAAAGCTGTTGAATTTGTAGATGCAAAAAAATTCTCTGGATTATGGTATGAAATTGCAAGAACTTATAATAGTTTTGAAAAAGATTGCGTAGCTGCAAGTGTTGAGTATATTTTAGAAGAAAAATCAGAGTTTGAGGTAACAAATAGATGCTTTCATACAACAATGGAAGGTGAGTTAATCAAATATGAAGGAAGTGCTCAATCTTCAAATAATAAAGATATTAATAATATAAACACAATAAATATTACATATTTTTGGATATTTACAAAAGAATATAGTATCATATATATAGATAAAAATTATTCTACTGCGATTATGGCGGATAAAGATATGCAAAATGTATGGATTATGAATAGAAAACCATTCTTAGAAAAAGAAAAACTGCAAAATGCTGTTTCATTTTTAGATAAGTATATGGATATATCAAAACTAATATATACACCTCAAGATTCACAAGGACGATACAAATGAGTTTAGATAAAAAATACAAAATTGCCGTATTAGGTGCTGGAATTAGTGGTCTTAGTGCTGCATATTTATTAAGTAAAAAACATAATGTTGATCTTTATGAAAAAGATAATCGTTTAGGTGGTCATGCAAGAACAACACAAGTTACTGAAAATAATAAAACATTTGGTGTTGATACAGGTTTTTTAGTTTTTAATCATGAAACATATCCATTACTTACAAAACTATTTAGACAATTAGATGTAAAAATAGAAAATAGTGATATGAGTTTTGCATTTTGGGATCAAAAAAACAATATAGCTTATAATGGAGAATCATTAAAGGGAATGTATTTTCAAAAGAAAAATATATTTTCATATTCACATAATAAAATGATCTTTGATATTTTAAAGTTTAATAAAAAAGCTAATAGTGATATAGAAACAAATAGTTCTGATTTAGACTTAACTTTAGGAGAGTATTTAAAAGATTACTCATCATACTTTAAAAATAGATATATTATTCCAATGGGTTCATCAATTTGGTCAACTCCAAGTGATAAAATGAACAACTTTCCAGCAAGAACTTTTTTACAGTTTTTTAAAAATCATGGTTTATTAGGTGTAGATACACAACATCAATGGCTTACAGTTAGTAATGGCTCTATTAATTATGTAAATAAAATATCAAAAAAAATATCAGGTAAAATCATCAAAAATAGTGATGTTATATCTGTAAAAAGAGAAGATGAAAAAGTAATTTTGGTACATGAAGATAATAGTGAATCTATTTATGACAAAGTAATTTTTGCTATGCATGCTCCTGATGCTTTAAAACTATTAGATGAACCAAGTGTTGATGAACTTAGAGTATTAGGTGCATTTGAATATAAACAAAACAATGCAGTATTGCATAATGATACAAAAGTTTTATATCCAAACAAAAATGTATACGCAGCATGGAATTATAAAACAAATGGCAAAGAAGAAAATGTAACTTTGTCATATTGGATAAATAGATTACAAAATTTAAACACAAAAAAAGAGTATTTTGTATCACTTAATGAAACACAAAATGTAGATGAAGTAATAGAAAAAATATCTTATGAACATCCACAATTTGATGCAAAAGCAATTGAAGCACAAAAGAAAAGAGAATTAATAGATGGGCAAAACAATACATATTTTGCAGGTGCTTATTGGAGATATGGATTTCATGAAGATGGTTTATATAGTGCAAATACTATTGCAAAAAAGTTTGGATGTGAGTTATGAATCATCAATTTTTAGAAGGTATTATTTATCATAAAAGAGTACATCCTAAAAAACATGAATTTACATATAAGTTTTTTATGCTTGATATTGAAATAGCATCAATAAATGAGCTAAAAAATAAATATTTTTCTATTAACTGTTTTAACCTATTCTCTTTTAATACAAAAGATCACTTTGGTAAAAGCAAAGATTTTATAAAAAATATAGATGAATTATTAGAAAAAAACAATTTAGAAAAAACATCTAAAATGAGATTTATAACCTTACCTAGTATTTTAGGTTTTGTTTTTAATCCAATAAGTGTATTGATTTTATTTAAAGATGATAAACCAAATCATATGATTGCTGAAGTTCATAATTATAATGGAGGAAGAGTTATTTATTGTGTAAAACTAGAATCAAATGATAATATGCACTATAAAGCTTTTAGTAAAAAAGATATGTATGTGTCTCCCTTTTTTAAAAGAGAAGGAAGTTATGAATTTGATTTAATTTATACAAATGAACAAGTTAGTTTAGGAGTTAAATTATTTGAAGATGATAAAAAAATGCTAAGTTCAACATTTGTAGGAAAAAGAGTTGAATTTAATCAAAAAAATATTGTTCAACTTTTTTTAAGACATACTCTACTTACTGTATGGGTAGTTACTAGAACAATTTGGCAAAGTTTAAAACTTAAACTAAAAGGCTTAAAATGGAATAAACCAACAGCCGAAGATTTAATAAGGAGGGCATGATTATGCAAACTTTTTGGAATAAATTAGGACATAAATATTTATCAAAAATAACACAAGGATCTCTTGAAGTTAAATTTTGTGATGGAAGTGTTAAAACATATGGTAATAAACAAAATCCAAAAGCAAAAGTTGTTTTAAATAATGCAAATTTATTTAAAAGATTAACTTTATACGGAGATATTGGATTTGCTGAAAGTTATATGGATAAAGATTTTGATTGTGATGACTTAACAGCACTAATTAAAATTGCAATAATAAACTCAAACTCTTTAGAAACAAAAAGTGAAGATGAAAAACGATTTAGTCTTTATAACCTTTTTCCAGTAATTAATAAAATAAAACATATTATGAGAAAAAATTCTAAAACAAGATCACAAAAAAATATATCACAACATTATGATTTATCTAATAAATTCTTTGAACTTATGCTTGATGATACAATGATGTACTCTTCTGCTGTATTTAAAGATGCAAATGATTCTTTATATGAAGCACAAAAAAGAAAAATTGATATTCTTGCAAAAAAACTAAATCTAAAAAAAGGTTCTAAAGTTCTTGAAATCGGTTCAGGATGGGGAGCTATGGCTATGCACTTAGTAAAAGAGTATGGTTGTGAAGTAACAACATTAACTCTTTCAAAAGAGCAAAAAAAGCTTTGTGAAGATAGATTTAAAGAGCATAAAATAGAAGAATCAGTAAATATCATGTTAAAAGATTATAGAGATATGCAAGGGAAATTTGATGCAATAATTGCAGTTGAAATGTTTGAAGCAGTTGGACGCGAGTACTTTGATGTCTTCTTTAAAAAATGCGAAGATTTACTAAGTCTAAGTGGTATCCTTGTAATGCAAATAATAACAATGCCTGATCAAAGATATGATTCATACTGTAAAGGAACTGATTTTATTCAAAAATACATTTTCCCTGGAGGGCATCTTCCTAGTATTGGGAAAATTTTAGAAGTTACAAGTAAAAATACAAAATTAAATTTACTACATATGGAGGAATATACAGAACACTATGCTAAAACTTTAAATATTTGGCATGAAAATTTCAATGAAAAACTTGATGATGTAAAAGAGTTAGGTTTTGATGAGTATTTTATTAGAATGTGGAAAATGTACCTATGTTATTGTGAAGCAGGATTCTTAACAAGAAATATAAATCTTGTTCAAGTAGCTTTTACAAGATACCAAAATATGGCATTAAATGAAGGGATAGTAGCATGAAACTCAAAATTCTTTTTATAACACTACTTTTAATTATTTTTACAGGATGTTCAAAAATGCAAATAGATGATTTTAAAAATAAAAAACCAGAATTTATTCCACAAGAGTATTTTAATGGGCCTTTAAGAGCCTATGGAATGGTAAAAGATAGAAGTGGGAAAATTATCAAAACATTTAAAGGTGATTTAGTTGGCTCATGGGATGAAAATGGAGTAGGAACACTAGATGAAAAATTTGTTTATGACAATGGAGAGAAACAAAGAAGAGTTTGGACATTAAAACCAATTGGTGATAATAAATTTGAAGGAACAGCAGGTGATATTGTAGGTGTTGCTCAAATGATAGCAAAAGGTAATACTGTAATGATAGATTATACAATGCGTGTACCTTATAATGATTCAACTATTGATATTAATGTAAAAGATTGGCTTCATCTTCAAGAAGATGGTGTTATTTTAAATCATTCTAAAATGAAAAAGTTTGGTTTTACCGTTGGTGAATTAGTAATTACTATAATAAAAGATTAAAATGATAAAATCACTTTATTAAAATATAGGATTTAATTATGGCAATTTTTGGGAAATTAGAAAATTTAAAACAACAAATAACAGATAAAAACTTTCAAACAGCATTTGATTATTTATCAAATATACAAATTGAGTCTTTTGTTATTAAAGATGGTGAATGTATTAAAGAGATGATAAATGATGAAATGTTTGTTTTAAAACAAGCATATATTACAAAAAATAGAGAAGATTGTTTTTTTGAATCTCATAAAAAATATATTGATATTCAATATATGCTAAAAGGTGAAGAGATTATGGATGTTTGTAATCTTGAGGATTTAGAGATTCTAAAAGATTATGATGAAAAAACAGATTTTATTAAATATAAAGGAAAAGAAGAGAATATCTCAAATTTATTAATAAAAGAGAATGAACTAGCAATATTTTATCCACAAGACGCTCATCAACCTTGTATTAAAACAAATCAAAATAAACTAATATATAAAGCTGTAATAAAAATTCCAGTAAAAATCTTATAAGTTCAAAATACTTCAAGATATAGAATGTAACTTTATTGTATAATTCCAAAGACAAAATAAAGGAAATTATTTGAACGTAGATATTACAAAAATTGCAAATGTAATTTTATATATGTTACACAAAAAAGTGGAACATTTAAATGATAAAAAAGTGGCGATTATGCTTTTTTTAATGGATTATAACCATCAAAAATTCTGTGGAAAAAAGATTTTTAATGAAGAATATATTAAAAGTGCTAGAAATCCTGAGCCTCATTTAATATCAGAACTATTTGATGTTATTGCAAATGAAGAAGATTTAGATGAAGAAGATCCAAGACTTTTCTTAATTCAAGAGTTTTTAGATTATTTAGATATTGAAGTTGTTG
>NZ_JBGUES010000146.1:0-4471 GCF_041821165.1 Poseidonibacter sp.
ATCTTGTTTTATAAATTGTTGTTTTTGATTTATCAAATCCACCATTAAATAAATTCCAAGATGCACTTAAACTTGCTATATTTTGGTCTTCGTTTGTATTTATATCTTCATAATATTTATTATGAGAAAGTGAAGCATTTATTTTTGGATAATAAGCACTTCTTGAAGATTTTGTTTGTTCTTTTATTGCTTCTATATTCATTTTTAAAGCTTGGATTTCACTTCTATTTTCTAAATCTTTTTCATCATATTTTTTGATTAATAGCTTTTTTTCATCAAGTTTTTCAATTGCTTCATTACTTAAATCTTTTCCACCTAAAATATTTGATAAATTATATTTTGCAATTCTTACATCACCTTTTGCTTTTACAACATTTTGTTTAGCACTTGACATATTTACTTGAACTTGAAGTAAATCATTTTTTGCAATTAAACCTTGATTATATCTATTTTTAGAATCTTCATATTGTTCTTGAAAAAGTTTGTAAGCACTAATATAAGTATCTAAAGCATTTTGCTTATCTAAGTAATTTATATAAGCTATTTTAGTATCTAAAATAATATCTTGTTTTATAGCATTTAATGAAAAGTTTGAACTTTTAGATAAAAATTTTGCTGAGTTTTTATCTGCAATATCCTTAAATCCATTAAATAAATTATATGATACTGTTGCACTTAAAGTAGCATCTGTATCTACTTGTCCTGAATTTACCTCATCTCTATCATTGTAAGAATAAGATAAATCTAGTTTTGGCAATAGTGTTGAGTTTGTTGAACTAATATTTTCAATAGATTCTAAATAATCATAGTTTTTTGATTGAATATTTAAATTCTCTTTTAGTGCAATTTGTACAGACTCTTCTATTGTTAAAGCATTTACATTAGTAGCAAAAACACTTGCTACTAATGATATGGCTAATAATTTTGTTTTTATTTTTTTCATAAAATTTTCCTCTTATGCTTTACTAACATCAACAGGTAGTTTAGCATTTGAAATTCTTTGCTCTAATTTAATAAAGAACATTAAAAGTGCAGGAGTAACAAAGATTGTAAATACTGTTGACAATGCAAGTCCACCTGTGATAACAGAACCTAATCCTCTATAAAATTCACTTCCAGGACCTGGAATTAAAACTAATGGTAACATACCAAAAATAGAAGTTAAAGAAGACATATAAATAGGTCTGATTCTTGTTTTTGTAGCTTCTATTACCGCTTTTTTATGCTCATAACCCTCATCTCTTATTAGATTTAAACTTTGATGTACTATTAAAATCGAGTTATTTACAACAATACCAACAAGGATAATAAATCCAAGCATAGTAAGTACATCTAATGGCTGTGGGGCTATAAATGTATTTGTAAGTGCAAGTCCCATAAATCCACCAGCAGTTGCTAAAGGTACTGTAAACATAATAACAATTGGATACAAGAAGTTTCCAAATAGTGCTGATAATAATAAATAAATAATTACTAAGGCTAAAATAAAGTTTAGACTTAACATATCAATTGTTTGTGTTAACTTATCAGCTGTTCCTGAAATTCCAATATCTACATTATCTTTTATATCACCTGATTTTTTCATTCCATCAATTGCACCTTGTAATATTCCCATTGTTTCTTGAATAGTCATATTAGGTGGAGGTGTAACTTGTAATGTAATCGTTCTTTTTCCAGCAAGGTGTCTAATCTCTGAAATACCTGTAACATTACTAGAACTAGCTAGTGATGAAATTGGTAATAATGATGAATTAGGTAATGCAATTTGCGTTGATAAGATGTCCTCAGGAGTTTTAATCTGCTCATCATTTGCTTTTAAAATTAAATCAATTTTCTTTTTACCATCTTGTTCAAATTCAGAAATCTTTCTACCACTCATTAATACATCAATTGTAACACCTAAATCTTTTGAACTCATTCCCAATGCTTTTAAAGCATCTTGGTTTGGTTTGATTCTTACTTCTGGATATAATAATTCAATTGAAGGAACAGGTCTTACTTGTGCACCTTTAATAGCACCTTGTGAAGCCATAAATAGTTTCATACCAACATTTGCAATATCTTCTACTTTTTCACCAGAAATATCAATATTTACAGTTTTTCCTTCACCTATTCCACTTTCAAATACACCTAATTGTAAAGAAACACCAAAAATTGAAGGCATTGAATTTACAATTGGTCTAAAGAATGGAATTAACTCTTTTGCTCTACTTTCATGCATAGATGTTCCACCAAATAAGTTAAACTCTCCAAAAGAAACATAAAAAGCTCTACTAAGTCCTGGAACACCATCAATATCTTTATTGATATTTGGTTCTATTTTTTTCATTAAATATGAACCCATTTCATATCTTTCTTCATAAGATAATCCAGGAGGAGTGATTAAAATATTAAAAATTAAGTTTTTATTACCTTGTGGTAAATAGTCAAGTTTAGGAAATAATAAATAAATACTTGTTGCTGAAAATATTCCTAAAGTTAAAATTGTAATCACTTTAGTCATTACAGATTTTAGTGACCAATGAACAAACTTCATCATTGCATTTACTAATTTATTTCCAAATCTTGTTAAGCTTGATTCACCCTTTGGTTCTTTACCTGACATACTTGCAAATTTTTTCCATAACATAGGAATAACTGCAATTGATACAAATAATGAAAAAGAAACAGAAGATACAACAGCAATCGCAATATCTTTAAATAACTGACCCGCTTCATCTTCTAAGAAAATAATTGGTAAGAAAACCGCCATAGTAGTTGAAGCAGAAGCAATTAACGCACCCCAAACTTCACTAGCACCTTTATATGCAGCTTCTGGAATACTCATTCCTTCTTTTCTATGCCTATCAATATTTTCTAATACAACAATAGCACTATCAACTAACATCCCAACAGCAAAGGAAATACCTGCAAGAGAAATTGTATTTAAACTTCTACCCATCATAGATAAAATAATAAATGTACCAATTACTGAAATTGGAATGGCAATAGATACAACAGCCGTTGGTGAAATAGCTCTTAAAAATAGAACTAACATAAAAATAGCTAAAGCACCACCAATAATAATATTTTGTTGAACTAAATCAACAGAACCTACGATATATGGTCTTTGGTCATAAATCCATTTTAATTTTAATGCTTCATCTTTAAGAATTGTTGCATTTAGATTATTTACAACTTCTTCAACTTCATTTGTAAGTTGTACTGTATTTGCATCAGCATTTGGCTGAATACCTAAGAAAATACCATCTTTTCCTAAGAACATAGCAACAGAATTTGCTGTTTCATAACCAAAGTTAACCTCAGCAATATCACCTACTGTTACTCTTTGTTCTCTATTTGAAATTAGAATAATATCTTTGATATCTTGTGTACTTGCAAACTTATGAACTGTTCTAATTCTATAAGAACGTCTTCCCATATTTTGAATACCTGCTGATATATCAACATTTTCATTTTGTAAGGCTTGAGTTACTTGACCTATTGTTAACTTATAAGAAGCAAGTTTATTTAAATCAAGACTAATTTGCATCTCTTGTTTTCGTCCACCTGCACTCATAGTTCCTGAAACGCCATTTACCCTTTTTAAAACAGGTACAACTTCATCATCAAAGAATGTTTTATATTCATCAATATGTCTATTGTTTTCATCTAAAGTTTGAAGCATCATCCAAATAATTGGACTTGCTGATGCTGTTTCAATAATTGGTTCATCTGCATCTGCTGGATAATCACTTACTTCATTTAATTTATTTGAAACATCTTGTAAAGCTGTTCTAATATCAGTACCAAGTGAAAAAGTTAAAGTGATTTCACCCATATTATCTTTTGAAGATGATTCATATTCTATTAAATTATTTAAACTTTTTAAGGCATCTTCTTGATCTTCTATAATCTCACGTTCTATCTCATAAGGAGTAGCTCCACCCCATACAGTTGTAATTTTAATTTCTGGTTTAGTAACACTTGGTGTTAATTGGTATGGTAATTTATTTAATGATAAAAAACCAAATAAAACCACAATTAAAACTGAAACTACAATAGTTACAGGATTTTTAATTGAAAATTTAATTAAATCCATTTATTAATCCTGTTTTTCTTTTGTATTATCTAAAATCTTAACAGCCATATCAGGGAAAATTCTTTCATTTCCTTTTACAACTATATGCATTCCCTCAACTAAACCTTTTCCAACAATAGCAGCATTTGTTCCTATAAATCCTATAACTTGAACAGGAATCATTACAGCTTTATCATTTACAACTGCAAAAACAACATCCATATTAAATCTTTTAATAACAGCATCTCTATTTATAACTAAGGCTTTTGTTTTAGCATTTTTTGCAAACTTCAATTTAGCTTCTGCTCCATCAAAAATAAATATATCATCAACATTTGCTTTAAATCTAACAGGAAAAGTTCTTGTTAATTTATCACCACTTGGAATAGCAGCATATAGTTTTGCTTTTAC
>NZ_JBGUES010000146.1:4481-6036 GCF_041821165.1 Poseidonibacter sp.
GCAATTTGTGCATCATAAATATCACCTTTTTTAAGACCATCTACAAATGATAAAGGTAAGTTAAATACTAACTCAAGCTCTTTTGTATTTACAATAGTTGCAACAGTAGAACCTACATTTAACCACTCTTTTAAGTTAATGTTTTTTTCAACAATAACACCTGAATATGGTGCAGTAATTGTTTTTTTAGCTTTTTGAATTTTTAATTCATTTAATTTTGCTTTTGATGAAATAAGATTTTCATTTGCAACATCATATTCAACTTTTGCATCATCAAAAACTTTTTGAGCAATTGAGTTTTTTGCAACTAATGCTTGATATCTTAAAAAATTCTTTTTAGCATTTTCAAGTTGAACACTATACATATTAACAGATGAATTAGCTGCATTTATTTGAGCATTTAAAATATCAGAATCAATTAATACTAATACATCACCTTTTTTTACTCTTTTTCCAACTTCAAAATTAATATCTTTTGCAACACCTGAACTTTCACTTGCAATTTTTGATTTTTTATCAAAAGTTACTGTTCCTATAAACTCTTGCAAAGGATTAACCTCTGTCATTTTAATTATATTTGTGTTTACTAAAGCTACTTGTCCTGCTGCATTTAGGTTTGCTACAGTTGCTATAAACAAAAATAAACTTATTATTATTTTTTTATTCATTATTAGTTTCCTTCTATTACTAATTTTCTAACTATTTTTGACACTATTGGTCCAACAACTAAGATTATGGGAAAAGCACAAGCAAAAGCTTTAATAAATGCTTCTAACCAAATAAGCACAAAACCATCAATAAAATCTAAATTTATATACGTAATTACAAAAGACATAATAAAAGACATAAATAAAGACATAAAAAATGAAAAAACTACTCTTTCATATTTTCTACTTATCATTCTTAACCTCAATTAAATCAAATATATTATTTATAAATAACTCACAAGCATATTTAATATCAAAATCTTTCTCGCTCATTTTTAAAAGTGCAAGTCCTTTTTCAAAGATTAATAACCCTTGTGCTAAATCCATTGCTTGTGGAATTAATTCTTTATTATTAATTCCTTCTTGAATTATATTTTTTAGCTGAATATTAAAAAAATCTGTACAAGTAGTATTAAATTCACACATTGCTTTATTTTCATCTGATAGAACAATTGATAAGTACTCTTTATAACCATTAAAATGTTTCATATTTTCAATACTATCATCTAAAACAAAATTGAAAAAATGAAACACTTTTTCTTTTGTAGTTTTTACATCTTTGATTGTTTCTAAAAAGTTATTGTGATACTCTTCTATATGAATATTTATAATTTCAAAAACTATGTCATCTTTATTTTCAAAATATTCATAAATAGTACCTTTTCCAATACCCGCAGTTTTTGCAACTTGTGCAACTGTTAGTTTTTTTATTCCAACATCATGAATTAAATTTAGACAAGAACTTGCTATATCTTTTCTTCTTTGTTCTTTATTCACAACTCTTGGCGCCATAAATATCCTTTAAAAAAATTTATTTATTATTGACTGACCGTCGGTCAATGAAAAAT
>NZ_JBGUES010000147.1:0-6027 GCF_041821165.1 Poseidonibacter sp.
ATTTTATTTTCTATTTTTTTTGTTGAGATAAAAAAGAATCTTTCCTTTTTATCAATATTTACAAGGGCATCTTTTGAGTTATTTAAGATATTTATAAAAGCTTGAATCATATCATTTGGATAATTTAACATTGAAATATCATCATCAAAATTTTTTATTACTTGAATATCTGATGTTTGAATTGTAGATTGTACAACATTTAAAAAACTATTAATATTTTTACTAAGATTAAAATATACTAAATCTCTATCACCTTTGATAAAATTTCTAAAATCATCGATTGTATTTGATAAATATTGTGCATTTGTATTTATTAGTTTCATATTATTTATAAGAACATCATCTTTAAGTAGATCAAGCTCTTTTTCTAATTTAGAAGCAGTTGCAACTGATGATATTAAAGATAATGGCTGTCTCCATTGGTGAGCAATATTTCCAATCATTTCACCCATTGAAACCATTTTTGATTGATGATGAATAATATCTTGTTGTTTTCTTTGCTCTGTAATATCAGTGATATAACCAATAAAGTGTGTGATTTCACCTTTTTTATTTTTCTGTGTTACGGTGTAATCTAATACCCATTTTATTTGATTGTCTTTTGTAATTATTCTATAAGGATGATGTTTAAAATAATCAAGTTTTTTTTCAAGTGAGTCTTTTACTTCTTGATATGTATCATCAATATCATCTGGATGAATACATGATTTATAATCAACTTTTAATGATAAAAAATCTTCTTTTTCATGACCTAATAGTTTAGTAATACTTTCTGAAATATATTCAACATCCCAATTTTCATTGTTTTTCCATTTAAATAATACAGCATCACCTTTATCAAATAAAGACAATAAGGTACTTTGATAGTTTGTAAGTGATTGCGTTAGAGTATTTATTTGTTTTAATTCATCATTTGATTTTTGGATTTGCTCTAATATCTCATTTTCTTTTTCTCTTAATAAATTAAAGTTTATATTCTTCTCAATTGCAACAGAAGCTAAATGTGCATAAGAAGCAATAAGTTTAAGCTCATAATCAGTAGGCGTTTTTGCTTGATTTGAATAAATAGCAAATGTACCTAAAATTTCATTATTAGATGAAATAATTGGTTCAGACCAACAAGCATGAAGATTTGCTTTTTCTGTATAAGGTAAAAAACCTTTCCAGTTTCTATGAGTATCAATATTATCAATAATAACTCTTTGCTTTTTAAAAGCAGCACTTCCACAAGAACCAATATTTTCACCAATTTTTATACCATTTACTGCATTATTATAAAACTCAGGTAAACTTGGTGCTGAGCCTTTAATTAGGTGTTTTTTATCTTTATCAAGTAATAAAATCGAACATTTACTATTTGGATTTCTATTTTCGGCTAAATAAACTATTTTATCTAAAATATTTTCTAAGTTATTTTCAATTGCAATATACTCTAATAATGATTGATTATCTTCATAAATAATCTCATATTGTTTTCTTATTGTAATATTTCTAGCAATACAAAAAAGTCCTAGTGCATTTCCGTTTTTATCATTTACGATTTGTTTTGTTGTATGAAAATATGAACAAGTTTTATCGGGATGATTAAATACTTCATCAAAAATTTTATCTTTTTTTGAAGATAAAACATCATTATCCATTTTTACAAATTCATCAGCATTTTCTTTTGAAAACAAGTCAAAATCAGTTTTATTTATAACATCAACTCTTTTATGAGAAATAAACTCTAAAAACTTTTCATTACAATGAGTATATCGACCCTGCATATCTTTAAAGAAAGCTAAATCAGGTATAAATTCTATGAATGTATCTAATTGCTCTAGATTATTTGCTATATGCACAATTAAATCCTTTACTTTTTTGTTAAAATCTTAAAATACTCTTCTCTACTTATCTCTTTTGCACCCAATGATACTAAGTGATTATTATGAACTTGACAATCTATTAATTTTATTCCATTCTCTTGGGCTTGTTTACATAAATGATAAAAAGCAACTTTTGAAGCATCAGGAACTTTTGCAAACATACTTTCACCACAAAATACGTCATCAATTAATACACCATATAATCCACCAACAAGTTCATCTTCTAAATAACACTCAATAGAAAAAGCATAACCTAATTTAAAAAGATTTGTATAAGCTTGAATAAATTCATCACTTATCCAAGTATCATCTTCATGTTTTCTTTTTATATTTGAGCAATTTTTTATTATTTCTTCAAAGTTTTCATTAGACTTTATTACAAAACCTTTATTTTTAATACTCTTTTTCAAACTTTTTGAAATTTTAAAATCATTTGGATATAAAACCATTCTTTCATTTGGACTAAACCAATGAATATGATTATATTCATCAATAAACCAAGGAAATAAGCCATTTTCATAGGCATTTATAAGCCTTTGAGGATGGAAATCACCACCAACTGCAACAAGATCATTATTCATCATTTCCAAAGTAGGAAAGTCAAAATTATCATCATCTAAAAGGTAAATACATTCTTCTTTATCTAATAATTCCATAATGTGCTTATTTTAGCTCAATTTTGCTAAAAGAGTTATACTAAAAGATGATATTTAAACTTTACAAAGTATAATTCCATTTAGAAAAAATAATGAAAGGCTTAGATGCTAGTTACTCAAAATCATCCAGACTTTTTTAATGTATTAACAGGTGCTAATAATAAGATTATTGAACAATCAATTATCTCACTATATGGTGCTCTTTATGGAAATGATTTTATTGTTGATGAAACTTTAGATAGAAAAAAAGTAAGAGATATTGTTTATTCAGTAATTCAAGAAATACCATGGCAAGGTGATGATGAACAAAACTTTTTAGATGAAGATAAAGATAAGGCTTCTTATATTATTAGAAGACTAAAAGATTGTGGTTGGATCGATTTTATTATGGATAAAGCTTTACTAATCAAAACATTTAACTTTACTAAAAATGGTAAAAAGTTTGCTCAACTTTTATTTTCATCTAGTGATGAAGAGAATATTTTAGTAAGACAAAGAAATGTAAGAGCTACAAAAGCCTCACTAGAATCATATAAAAAATCAGATGATCCTGCTGATTTAATAGATGCTATTAACTTTTCAAAATATATTGTTTCTGATTTAACAGATAATATAAATGACTTAAGAGATGAAAAAAATCTACTTATGCAACTTGCTATGGAAGATGTAAAAGTTGCAGGTGGGAAGTTTATTGATTTTGTAAAAGATAAATTTGCTTCTGATATTGCTATTAAATTTGGTAAAGATTCAGCAAATAGACATATTTTAGATATTGAAGAAATTGTAAAAGATTTATCTCTTGATGGTTTAGAATTACGACAAAAAAGGTTGTTAGCACATTTTCCAATGTATAGAAAAAATCCAAATGCTTTAAAAAATATTTTAGATGCAATTGATTTTAGGCTTAAAAATGCTTGTGATATTAAACTACCTCAATTAAAAAAAGAGATTTCTTCATATATTCAAAGAGGAACTGTTATTTTTAGACAAACAAATTCATTGTTTTTTAATAAAAATAAAGAAGTTCTAAAAATCGCTAATGTGCTAAAAAATAAACCAAAAGATGAAAAACTAAAACTTTTAGAAGATATTGGAAAAGCAGTAAAATATCCAAATCTTAGGCTTTTAAATTTAAATGCTGTAAAAATTAGAAGAAAAAGTAAAAAAGATGAAGCAGTAAGTTTTTTACCTGCTGAAGTTACAATGCCAATAGAAGCTTATATAAAAAGTAATTTTGAACAAAAAAAACATCTATCTTTTTCATATTCTCAAAAAGAGATTAGAGCTTATATAGAAAGACATTTTGAAGAAGCTCAAAGTTTAACTATTACAAATAACTGTTTTAAAATAACAAACCCAAAAGAGATGTTAATAGCTTTATATGCAACAGATATTATGAGACAAGATAAAGAGAATTTTGAAGTAACTTATACAGGAAATAAATGTGAAAATATTTATTTTAAAACAGATGAATACATAATCAGAAAAAAGGAAAAAATTAGTGGCAATTAATATATATAATGAATTTATAGACCTAGTAGAAGAAACAGGTCTTTCTTTAGAAGAGTTCCAATCAATAACATCATATTTATTAGAAAATGGTGTTATTTGTAGAGAAGATACAGCTAAAGAAGAAAAGTATTATGATAATTTTTTAAGATTAGAAAGTATTATCAAAGATTATTTAAACCTTTTAAATATTACTGTAATTCATGATGAAGATTTATTATCAATAAGATTATATGCACCTGGTTCTGATTATCCTGATTGTTTTGAAGATATTGATATCAAATCATCAATGTCAATGAATCTTACATCAGAAGAGAGCGCTTATTTAATAGCACTTGCAATTTTATATAACCAAAAGTTTAATGATGGTCTTGTTGAAGATGATGCAAGTGTTCAAGTTGAGTTAGAAGAGTTTAATACAGCACTTGCTTCATATCTTTCATTTTCTGCAAATGAAAATAAATCTTTAAGAGATGATGCTTTAAGAACACTAAGGAAATTAAAAGTGATTAAGTTTGCAAAAGGTGTATTTGAAGATGAAGATAGACCTTTAATTATTAGACCTTATATTAAACAAGTGATTTTACCTGAAATGCTAAAACCATTTTTAGAGCAAGAAGAAACACAAGAACTTGGAGAAGTAAATGAAGTTCAATAAACTAATTATTGCAAACTGGGCGAACATCCCAAATCAAGAGTATATTTTATCTGATTTAGTTTTTTTAACAGGTGAGACAGGCGTTGGTAAAAGTACAATGCTTGATGCTATTCAAACTTTAATGACTGCAAATAAAAAAGGAATTGTTCAGTATAACGCAGGACAAGATGAAGCCCAAAATAAAAAAAGAAATAAAGAATACAGAACAATTCAAGGTTATTTTGCAGGTGAAGATAGATTTAAATTCTCAAGACCCGATGGTTGTAGAAGTACAATTGCTTTAACTTTTAATAATACAAAAAATGAAAACTATAGTGTCTTTACAGCGCTTATTACAGGAAGTGTTTCATTTGAAGAATCAAAAAATGAAAAAAGACCAATATTAGATAGTTTACATTTTTTCATTATTAAAAACCATGAACTAACACAAGATGATATTTTAGATGAAAATAATAGACTATTAAATCATAGAGAACTATACAAAAATTTATCAAATAAATACACAAAAGATAATGTAATTCATTGTTTAGATAAAAATGACTATTTAAATACTCTTTATGGAAATCTTTGGGGAAAGACAAAAACAACTTCTGCCTTATCTGAAAAAGCAGCACGTGCATTTTCAAATTTTATTCATGCACGACCTGTTGATAATATAAATGCTTTTGTAAGAAATGAATTTTTAAGCCCAAAAGATATGAAAGATGAAGTAGCTTCTTTATCAAATACAATTAGGGCTTTAGATAAATTAAAAAAAGATGCAAAAGAGATAGAAGATGGAATAAATATCTTATCAAATCTTGATAATAAAATATCATCTGTAATTAAAAAATGGCACGTTTTAGGTGAAGAACACTTTATTTATAATAATTATGAAGTTTTAAAACAAGAACAAAAAATCATAAATGATGAAAAAAAATATAATAAATTAGAACGTGAAATAAAAAGATTACAAAATAAAATCAATAAGCTAAAAATTGAAGATAAAAATGTAAATGATAAGCTTGATGAATTAAAAATCGCACAAAATTCAAATGATAAGATACATGAATTAAAAGAGATTGAGAAAAAGATCTCTGATGCAAAAAAAGATTTTAATCATGGAATATCAAATGTAAGATATATTATAAGCAATATTGAGAAGATTTCAAGAGATTTATCAGCGATATTTATAAAAAGAGATAAATTTGAAAAACTATGTTCAATTCTTAGTGATTTTAAAGTAATTTTAGATGACTTTTCATCAAATTCATTTAACCAATACTTCTTTAATAATGATATTAATTCAGTTGATATTGAATATCAAGTTATTACTTTTAGAAAGTTATTAGATAAAGTT
>NZ_JBGUES010000148.1:0-5967 GCF_041821165.1 Poseidonibacter sp.
CTAATACCTGCTGCTCTTTTTTGAAAAAGTAAATGATATTCACCATTAATCTTAATAAGAGGTATTATAACTGCTGAATTAAAAAATCTTGTTCTACCAAGAACACCTGGCTCTTTTGGTAGATTTAATGATAATTCTTTTAAGTTTTCTTTTTTCATATTATTTCTCTATTGATTTTATTGCTTCAATCATTGTTTTTATAATTTTTCTTAAATCTTCATCTTTTATATTATAAGCAACAATTGAATAAATTAATTTTCCAAAAGGTCTAATCCATACACCTTTTTTAACACAATAATCTTGTATTTCTTGAGCATAAGTATCATCTTTTAACTCAATAACACCAATTGCTCCTATATTTCTAATATCTTTTACTAAATCTAATTCTTTAGCATTTTGTAATTCTTCTTTAAATATTGCTTGAATATTTAAAACATTTTTTTTCCAAGATGTTTCTTCTAATAAATTTAAACTCTCAATTGCAACACTACAAGCTAAAGGATTTGCCATAAATGTTGGTCCATGCATTAAGATACCTAGTTTTGAATTACTAATAGTATCTGATACATTTTTTGATGTAATCATTGCAGCCATAGTCATATAACCACCTGTTAAACCTTTTCCAACCGTCATAATATCAGGTTTTATGTCTGCCCACTCATATGCAAACATTTTTCCTGTATGTCCAAAACCTGTAGCTATTTCATCTGCTATTAGTAAAATGTCATATTTACTACATAATTCTCTTGCTTTTTTAAGAAATATAGGATTATAAATCCTCATTCCCCCTGCTCCTTGAACAATTGGTTCAAGAATAAATCCAGCACACTCTTTATGATGTTTAATAAATGTTTCTTCTAATGCTGCAATTGAAACAGAACAATCAGCATTAAATCCAAGTTCAGGTGCTTTAGTAAAAATATGTTTTGGTAAATATGAACCATAAATACTATGCATAGAATTATTAGGATCACATACACTCATTGCAGCTAAAGTATCGCCATGATAAGCATGCTCTAATGCAATAAATTTATATTTTTTAAGTCCCTTTGCTTCTTGATATTGAATAGCTGTTTTAAGAGCAACTTCAACAGAAACAGAACCAGAATCGCATAAAAAAACACTATTTAAACCACTTAATTCAACTAACTTCTTTGACAATATTGCGGCTTTTTCATGAGCTAATCCACCAAACATTATATGTGGCATAATTTCAACTTGTGATTTTAAAGCCTCATTTAATCGTGGATGATTGTAACCATGTATTGCGCTCCACCATGAACTCATTCCATCAATCAACTCTTCACCTGTTTCTAAAAAAATTGATGTTTTATTTGTTTTTTTAACCCCAAGCAATGAAGCTTTTGATGGTAAAGAATTATATGGATGCCATACATGTTTCTTATCTATATCTAACCAACTCAATAAAATTCCTAATATTAATATATGTATATATTATATCAAAAACTTAGTTACAAAAAATGTAAGTTTATTTTCACACACGCTTTTGACAACTTTATATTATGATACTGTTATTAAAAGAGGATATATCTATGTTATTAAAAATGTCTAAAAAAAATAAGTTAATTTCTATAATTATTATTTTATTTGCATATTCATTTACATTTGCAAATGAAACTCCAAGTACTATTTTTACGAAAGAAGAGCTTAACTATATAAATAAAAAGCAAAGTGTAAATATTGGAATGATTTCAAATTTCAAACCCTTTTCTTTTATTGATGATTATAATAAACAACAAGGTTTTTCAGTAGAACTTGTAAAAGAAATTTCCAAAATATCAAGTTTAAAGTTTAATATATACACTAATAAATGGAATAAAGTATTAAAAAAATTTGAAAATAAAGAGTTAGATGTAATAGCAGATATCTCATATACAAAAAACAGAGAAGAATTCACTTTTTTTACAAAAGCATATTATGAAATACCTACATATATTTTTGGTTTAAAAAACAATAATTCATATACTTCTATTAATGATTTAGTAGGAAAAAAAGTTGGTATTTCTAAATCTTTATATTACAAAGACAAATTAATAAACAAAGGTATTATAGTTGTTGAACTTGATAGTAGTAATGAAAAAGCAGAAGCTTTAGGTATTGGTAAAATTGATTATTTCCTTGCTTCATTTACAAGTGGAATAAAAGCCATTGTTTCAAATTCAATTACAAATATAAAAGCAATATCTGAATTTCATGGAGTTAAAAAAGAGGATTTAAGATTTGGAATAAAAAAAGATGAAGAAATTTTAAGAAGTATTATAGAAAAATCATTAAATCAAATACCATCTGAAAAAATTGATTCTTTTAAAAATAAATGGATTTTAGAATTAGAAGAATTTTATAAAAAAATCATTCCTCTTAATAAAAAAGAAGAAGATTATCTAAATAAAAAAGAGTCTATAAATTTATGTATTGATCCAGATTGGATGCCTTTTGAAAAAATAAATGAAAATGGTAAACATATTGGATTAAGTAGTGACTATTTTGAATTTTTTCAAAGTAAAATACTTATACCTATAAATCTTGTTAAAACTTCATCATGGTCTGAGTCATTACAGTTTGTAAAAGATAAAAGATGTGATATTTTATCTCTAGCAATGAAGACACCAAATAGATCAAAATATTTAGATTTTACAGAAGCATATTTTAAAGCACCATTAGTATTAATTACAAAAAACAATGTAATATCTTCTAATAATATAAAAGATTTAGAAAATAAAAGTATTGGAATAATAAAAGATTTTGCTTTAGTTGAATTAATAAAAAAGAATTATCCAAAAATTGATATTATTGAAGTAGCTAATGCAAAAATAGGATTAGAAAAAGTAGTTAATTCTGAAATTTTTGGATTTATAGATTCTCTAGGAGTTATCTCATATAAATATCAAGATTTTTTTATAAATGAACTTAAGATAAATGGAACATTTAAAGAAAAGTGGGAACTAAGTGTAGCAACAAGAAAAGATGAACCTGAATTATTAAGTATTTTTAATAAATTAGTAAAATCAATTCCTCAAACAAAAAAAGAAGAGATATCAAATAAATATATATCTTTAAATTATGAAAAAGAGTTTGATTATGATTTATTTATTAAAATACTAGTTTTAGTATTTATGATATTTACTTTTTTAATTTATAGACAATATTCAAAAGAACAACATCTTGAAAAAATTAAAGATGCTTATAATAAATTAGAAACTATTTTAGATACTACAATTGAAGCTATTATAATCTCAAAAAACAATAAAGTAACAAAATTTAATAAAGAGGCTTTAGAGTTATTTAAATATAGTAACAATGAAGATATTTTAGGCAAAAACTTTCTTGATTTAATTCAAAAAGATTCTAAAAACATCTTTACTGAAAACTTTTCTAAAACACATGAAATGACATTTGTAAAATCAGATAAAAGTTCATTTTATGCTCTTTCAAGAAGTAAAGATATAAATACTAAAGAAGGAGTATTTAGAGTTACATCAGTTGTTGATTTAACACTTTTAAAAGAAAAAGAAGCAATATTAGTTGAGCAATCAAAAATGATATCAACAGGTGAGATGATACAAAATATTGCACATCAATGGAGACAGCCTTTAAGTCATATAAGTACAATTGCAACTGGTATTAAAATGCAAAAAGAGTTTGATATGTTAGATGAAGACTCACTTATTAGAAATATGGAAAAAATAAATACATCAGCACAATATTTATCACAAACAATTGATGATTTTAGAAACTTTTTCAAACCTAACTCAAATAATATAAAACTATTTAATATAAAAGATACTTTTAATAAACTAAATTCACTTGTAAAAGATACCTTAGAAGATAATAATATAAATTTAATTATTGATTGTGAAGATTTAAATATAAAAGCAAATGAGAATTTATTAATTCAATCATTTTTAAATATTGTAAATAATGCAAAAGATGCTATTAAAAATAATCAAGAGTCAAAAAACTCTTTAAACTCTTTTATATTTATAGAATGTAAAAAAATAGATAACAATTTAGTAATAAACTTTAAAGATTCTGGAAATGGAATACAAGAGAATATTTTAAATAGGATATTTGAACTTTACTTTACAACAAAACATGAATCCCAAGGAACTGGAATTGGACTTTATATGACATATCAAATTATTACAAAACAGCTAAAAGGCGAAATTAGTGTACGAAATATTTCATTTAAATATAATAATTTTGATTTAAAAGGTGCAATTTTTAGAATTAAAATACCATTATTTTAAAAAAGCAAGAAGTATTAAAATAAAGTTATTTTTACTTCTGCTCCAGAATATGAAATATTTTCATATTCATATTCTATATTTGAAATCATAATTTTTCCATTCATGTGTTTTGAAATTATTTCTTCACACATATATAGACCAATTCCTGTACCTTGAGCTCTGTGTTTTGTAGTAAAATATGGCTCAAATATTTTAGATAATATTTCTTTTTTAATTCCACCAGCATTATCTTTTATTTTTATAATGATTTTATCTTCTACTCTATTTGTATCAATAAAAATAAGTTTTTTTGAATAAGTGCAATTATCTAAAGCTTCTTCTGCATTATTGATAATACTAATAAATACTTGTATTAATTCACTCTCAAATCCATATATACTTATATTTTCAATGTTTTTAATAACATATATATTTTTACTTGTAAGTTTTGCATTTAATAAATCTAAACTTTTATTACAACACTCATTTAGTGAAAAATCTTTTTTTATATCTGATGGTTTAAAAAAGTCTTTAAAATCATCAATTGTATAGGATAAACTTTGTGATGTACGAACAATTGAATCTAAAGTTTCAAGTAAAAACTTATCATCTAAATCATTAAACTCTTTTTTTATTTTAAGCCCACTTGCTGCTGTTGTAATAATTGATAAAGGCTGTCTCCATTGATGTGCAATATTTTCAAGCATATCAGCTATTGCTGCTTTTTTAGATTTCTCTGAAAGTATTCTATCAATTCTTAGCTTTTCCTCTACGGCTATTTGTATTCTATGTTCTAGTTCACTATTGATTTTTTGTAGTTCTTCAGTTTTTGCATGAACTTTTGAACTTAATGATTTATTTAATTTTCTTAGTAAATTATGTCTATATAATAAAGCTAATATTATAAGTGAAATAGCTAATAAAACTTGCCAAAGAAGTGTATAATCAAACTCTTTTTTATACTGAATTGATAACCATTTTTTCAATAAAGAGATTCTTATTTCTTCATCTATATTAGCAACAGATTTTTTAAAAATCTCTAATAATTCATAATCATCTTTTACCACACCAATTCTAATATTTTGCACTTCATCTATATTTCCAGATATTTTTAATTTATTTAAAAAATTAGTTTGTAAGTTATACCAACTTACAGCATTAGAATCAATATGAGCAAAGTTTTTATCATTTAATACCTTTGTAAAACCTTCTTGTGAATTTGAAACTTCTACAAAATCTATTAATGGATATTTTTGTTTTAATCTTGTTAAAAGTTCATAATCTTTTACAATAGATACTCTTTTTTCTTTTAATGAATTAATATCATCAACAAAAGGGACTGTACTTTTTGTAACAATTACAAATGGCATTTTTAAAAAAGAGTTTGTAAAGTTTAAATACTCTTTTCTTTCTTTATTCATTGAAACAGAAGACAAAATATCACACTTTTTGTCTTTAATAAAAGATAAACTTTGTGACCAAGTTTTAGTCTTTACTAAAGTAATAGGAATATTGATTTTTTCTTCTATAATTTTTATATAATCAGCTACAAAACCAACAAAATTGCCATCTTCAATTGCACTATATGGTAATGCATTTGGTAAAATACACATTTTTATCTCTTTTTTATTTTTAAGATATAATTGATTTTCTTTAGAGAATCTTAGATTTTGTAATTTTGTATCATAATAAATAAAATCATCAATATTTATTTTATGTT
>NZ_JBGUES010000149.1:0-5964 GCF_041821165.1 Poseidonibacter sp.
GGGATAAAAGATACAAATAAAATATTTGATAGATACTATAGAGAAGATTCTATAAAAGGTGGTTTTGGTATTGGATTAAATATTGTTAAAAATATTTGTACTAAAAATAAAGTCGAAGTAATATGTGATTCAAAACTAAATAAAGGTACTGTATTTACTTATATTTTCAATTCTTAAAAAAATCTTATATATAAAGAAAAAAAACCAACATTAAACTTACAAACACTTGTTAAGATTCTTCAATTAAAAGGAGAATTCATGAAAAAGTCAATTCTATTATTAAGTATTGTTTCAATAATGTTTGCACAAGTGCCAGATGCACCTACTGTTTATCCAAAAGGAGAAGTTGGAAAAATGGTTAAGTTAGGTAAAGATATTATAATGAATACAAATACTCACCCACTTACAAAAGAGTATGTAGGAAATGCTCTTAAATGTACAAGTTGTCACTTAGATGGTGGGAAAACAAAAAATCTAGGTACATTCATAGGAACAGCAGCTGCATTTCCTGCTTATTCAAAAAGAGAAAAAACTGTTCAAACTTTACAAGATAGAATAAATAACTGTTTTATGAGAAGTATGAATGGAGTTAGACCAATAGTTGATACTGAAGCATCAATAGCAATGACAACATATATTACATGGTTATCAAGTGGTGCTACAATGAAAATGAATGAGAAAAAACCTGTAAATGAACATTTTACAAAAGTTTGGCCAAATACTAAAGAATTAACACCTTTAATAAAAAAAGCAAATCATGAAAATTATACTAATGGTATGAATTTATACAATAATAAATGTTCTTCATGTCATGGTGTTGATGGACAAGGTATAGCAACATTTCCACCAGTATGGGGAAGTAACTCATATAATACAGGTGCAGGATTAAGTAAACTTGATAAAATGACAACATGGCTAAAACATAATATGCCATTAGGAAATCCTAATCTTACGCAACAAGAAGCAATTGATATCTCTATTTATGTTAATGCTCAAGAAAGAGATGCTTTTGATTTAAAAGAACATTTACTTCCAAGAGAAAAAATGGGTTATTATAACTCTAAAGTTTTAGAAGAGAAACATACAGTAGAATCAAATTTTAAAGCTTTTGGTTTAGATTTAAATAAAATCCGTAATGATAAATAATTAAAATAAAGATTATTAAATAAAGAGTTTAAAAAGCTCTTTATTTTACATATATTCCTCTTTAGTAGTATCAATACTTACTTATGATACTATTTCATCCACTTAAAATAAAACTTATTTACTTAAAATACCTCAGATAGGACAATTACAATTTTAAAATTCCTTATACTTTCAATAATCATAGTAAATCTTAATGCTTCAAAATCTTTTGATATTCAATCACTTGAAAAAATCCAATCATTTAAAGATATGATTCAATTAGCACAAGATAAAAAACCATTAGCAAAACTAAAAATTGTAAATGATTATTTCAATAAAATATCTTATAAATCTGATTTAAATAACTGGAAAACAAAAGATTATTGGGCAACGCCTCTTGAGTTTGTAAAAGCAGGTGCAGGAGATTGTGAAGATTATGCTATTGCAAAATTTTTTACTCTTCAAAAACTTGGTATTAATGAAGATAAATTAAAACTAATATATACAAAACTAAGCAAAAACAATCAAGCACATATAGTTTTAAGTTATTCGCATAAGCCAAATTATGTTCCTATAATACTTGATAATTTAAATAAAAAACTTCAATTATCTATAAATAGAAAAGATTTAAAACAAATGCAAGAAATTCAAAATCAAGTAATTTTGGATAAATTCAAACTTCAAAAACTTAATAACTAAAACTATACAAGTACTACTAACTATTTAAAAAAGTATCAACTTTTCTAAAATATTTCTCAATTGCAACAAAAGAATGATTCCCACCCTCTTCTATATGTAGATTTGTTTCTTCTAGTTTTGATGCAGCTTCTTCATAATCTAAAACTTCATCACCCTCTTGTAAAAGAGTTAAAAAGTTTTCTGGCTTTTTTATAAATCCAACTTCATAATTTTTAAGAGAATTAATATGACTTTGATTAAATTCAAATCTTGATCTATCATAATAATTAATTACAAAATCATCTTCATACTCTCTATTTTCATCTAATGTAATACATGGATTAACAGCTGGGTTTATTAAAACTGCTTTTAAATCATATTTATTAGCTAAATATAAAGCATAATATCCACCTAATGAAGACCCTATTAAAGATACTTTTATATCTCTATTTAAAAATGCCTCAATTAACTGCTCCAATGTTGCAATAGCAAGATTAGGTATAGTTGGTAATGTTGGAGTAATAATTTCTTCTTCAAAATACTCTAAAAATTTTTGTGCCTTTGCACCAAATCCTGCACTTGCAAAACCATGTAAATAAATTATCATTCTTATCCTTTAAAAAATTGATTATAAATTTTTTTATATAAATTATAGCTGATAATACTTTTAGCATCTTATTCGTTTTGTTATTCTATAAATATCGATTTAAATAAAAATATTTTAATTATTTTTTTAAAAATGATATATTATATACACTATAAACACTATTTAGTCTTAATATTGGGATATTATTTATAAGATACTTTATTTCAACATTAGGTTCTATTATGAAAAGAATTTCAAAAAAATATGTATTATTTTCTGCTGTATTTACTATTGTAGTTATTATGGGTTTTATTATTCATAATATAATCCTATCAAAACAGCAATATTTAGAACTTTCAATAAAAATGCTTAAACAAGAAGCCTTTGCACATTATACAAATATGGTTCATACACGAACATGGAATTCAAACTATGAAGGTGTTTATGTAAAAGCTAAAGAAGGTCAAAAACCAAATCCTTATTTAGAAGACAATCATACTTTTACAAAAAACAATGAACTATTATTAAAAATAAATCCTGCCTCAATGACAAAACAAATATCAGATATTTCAAATAAACAAGGTGATTATTATTATAGTATTACTAGTTTAAATCCTATAAATCCAGATAATGCAAGTGATGATTTTGAAAAAGAAGCTCTTCTTTACTTTCAAAAAAATACTAAGGAAAAATATTATACAAAACTTGAAAAGGACAATTTTAATTTTATGGGTGCATTAGAAACAACACAATCTTGTTTAAAATGTCATCATAATTATAAAGTTGGTGAAATAGAAGGTGGATTAAGAGTTAGTATTCCTACAACGAATTTTAATAAAAATATTGTTTTACTTGAAACAAAAACCAATACATTTTTACTACTTACTTTTACTGTTGGTACAATTATTCTGATTTTTGTTATCTATTTTATAAAAACAATTTTTACAAGACAAGAAATTATAGAATCACTAAATACAGACCTTGAAATAAAAATACAAAAAAGAACAGAAGAGTTAGAAGAAAATGTGAAAAAGTTAAATCAACTTGCAACAATGGACTTTTTAACAAAAATTCCAAATAGAAGATATTTTTTTGAAATGAGTGAAAAGATATTCTCTTCTTCGATAAGAGAAGAAATTCCCTTGTGTTTATTAGTAATAGATATAGATTTTTTCAAAAAAATAAACGATACTTATGGGCATTTAATTGGTGATGAAATTTTAAAATTAGTATCTAGTAAACTATCAAAAAATGTTAGGTCTTCTGATATATTAGCCAGAATTGGTGGAGAAGAGTTTGCAATATTACTAAATAAATCTACAAGAAAAGATGCATTTATAATTGCAGAAAAACTTAGAAAGGTTATAGAAAAAGTATCTTATGATCATGAAGAAAATAAAATAAATGTAACTATTAGTATTGGAATTACAGCAATATTAAGTGAAGATGAGAATATAAATACTATGATTGCAAGAGCGGATGAAGCTTTATATGTTTGTAAATCAAGTGGAAGAAACTGTTCAGTTATCTTATAATTTATTTATATAATCTCTTAAATAAGTCCTAGAACCTTTATCTACTAAAGTAAATATTTTATCAATATCATCTTTTTTACTTGAGGTTTTATGACCCTTTACTTTTATAAATTCTAAGTCTAAAGAATCTATTAATTTATAAAATTCTTTATAAAGCTCATGATTTGCTATTAATTTACCATTTTTAGAGTAGTAATTATTTTTGATAAAACGCTCTCTTCTATTTAATAAACCTAAAATATTTTGACAATCAGTATAAACAATTACTTTTTTACCAATAAAATCATTAGAATTTATTGCCCAAAGTAATGTTTGTAATTCAAGCTTAGTAGAAGATGTATCTTCAAATTTCTTAAGTTGTATATTACTTTGTAAGTCATCAGAATAGATTAAATCTTGCGTTAAAATCAAATAAGCTCCAAAACCAATATTTAACTGGGGATTAACACTTCCATCTGTAAATAAACTAATTATTGACATTGATTATCTTCTTTGTTTTTAATGCTTCTAATACTATTTGTTTTCTATATTTTAATTGATCTTTTGTAATATCTGCATTTAATGCAAAAAACCAAACATTAGAGTTTGTTTTAATATAACCAATATACCATCCAATTTTTCCAGACCAACCTGATTTTGCTTTAATAATATAGTTTTTTGTTTCTTCTACTGTTAATATCTTTTTCGTAATATCAATATTTCTTTGCTTAAAAGGCAAGTCATTTTTATATAATTTCTTTAAAAAATCTATTTGCTCATAAGCAGAAATTTTCATATCGCCTTCTAACCAAAATGTTGTTACATCTAAACCAGTTTTTTCATTTCCATAATGCAACTTTTTTAAATAAAATAAATATTTATCATTTCCAAGTTCTTTTGCAAATTTTTGATAACACCATACACAAGAAAATGAAATTGCACTTTGTAAATTTTGGTCTTTATTCCATGGTTCATAAAATCTCTTTTTACCATCCCATTTTATTGTTTCATATTCATCTTTTATTACTTCTTCTTCAAGTGAAATTAGTGTATTTAAAACTTTAAAAGTTGAAGCAGGAATATATTGAGTAAGTGCTCTATTCTTATTGTAAATAAACTCTTTATCACTATTTAATGATGAAAGAACCAATGTTCCATCTATTTGTTTTGTTTGAAATATATTTTCTATTTCTTTATCATTTGCTAATACAAAGTTTAATAATAAATTTAATATTATAAATATTTTAATAATCTGCATAAAATTTCCTTTTTATATTTCTAATTATTCAACATAATATATAAAAAAGAATAAACCTATTCTAAATCAAATAATAAAATATCTCAAAATGAAATATTATTTAAATATCTTAATACATTTGGATAAAATAAATCTATAAAAGAATTAATTAAAAATAATATAAAATCCCTTTTAGATTTTAAGGAAAATAAATGGCAAAGAAAAAAACATCACTATTTGAATGTCAACACTGTGGAGAACAAGCTACAAAATGGCTTGGAAAATGTCCAAATTGTGGTTCATGGGATTCATTTATTGAATTAAATGCTGATCAACAAGAAGTTTTAAAACAAACATCAAAAGTAGTAAATACTTCATCAAAAGCACAATCAATCACACAAATTAAACAAGATAATGTTCAAAGGTTTACATCAAACAATGATGAGTTTGATTTAGTTTTAGGTGGAGGAATAGTTCCTGGAAGTCTTACTTTAATTGGTGGAAGTCCAGGAGTTGGAAAATCAACTCTACTTTTAAAAGTAGCTGGTTCAATTGCTAAAAGTGGTAAAAAGGTTCTATATGTATCAGGGGAAGAAAGTGCTGGACAAATAAAACTTAGAGCAAATAGATTAGATGCAAATCATGATGATGTTTATTTATTAAGTGAAATAAAACTTGAAGAAATACAAGATGAACTATTAAGAGATAATTACGAAGTTGTGATTATTGATTCTATTCAAACTATTTATTCATCAAACCTAACATCAGCACCAGGAAGTGTTTCACAAGTGAGAGAAATTACTTTTGAGCTTATGAGAAAAGCA
>NZ_JBGUES010000150.1:0-5953 GCF_041821165.1 Poseidonibacter sp.
TATTTAAGCGAAAAAAACATTGATAAGATTGCAATTGAAGTAATTGCAATTTACGAAGAGAACAAAGTGAAAAATAATATTGATGTTGATTTCTTTAAAAAATACAATGATCTTTATGGCCATCAAAAAGGAGATTCTTGTTTACAAGCAATAGCAGAAGTATTAAGTTCCTCTGCAAATAGAACAAGTGATTTTGTAGCAAGATATGGTGGAGAAGAGTTTGCGATAATTTTACCAAATACAAATAGAATAGATGCTCTAAACTTATCAGAAAAAATACATAATAAATTAAAAAGTACTAAATTAGTTCATGAAGATTCATCTATTAGTGATTTTGTAACTTTAAGTATGGGATTAGCTGTTTCAGATGAATTAAAAACATGTAATCCAGAAAAATTAATTAACTTTGCAGATAAAGCACTTTATGTAGCAAAAGAATCAGGTAGAAATAGAACTATATAAAACTCTAGTATAAAAACAAATATCCAGTAAATAGACAAATTAATATATTTAAAAAAATAAAGGCATTTTTACTAAAGATACTTAAAAATGAAAATAAAATATAAAGTGCAAAAAACAAGATATGTGTTTGTTTTTGAAATACTGTAAACTCATAAGAAAGAAAATACTCAATAAAGGTATCAAAACTATAACCTACTCCTAAAATATGCAATAATAATTCACTTGGATAAAACAAAGTGAAAGCAAGTGTTATAAATGGTGATAATAACTGCTCATAAGTGACATTATGAAAAAAATAGTGAACAATTGGATTCATAACAAAATAAATCCAAAAATTAAAAAACACTACTTGAAATACTTTACTTTTTATATCTTTAAAATAATTGATATATAAAAATATATAAAACACTCCAAACATTGAAAACCATAATGATAAAGAGAAGATATATTTAGGAAACATAGCTAGTATTATAAGAAGGACTATAAATAAGTTTAAAAAAGAAAATATCTTTATATTTGTTCTAAGTAAATAAATACCAATAACAAACATTACAAAAGCTCTTAAGAGTGAAGCTACCATATTTGTAAAAATTAAATATATAAATAGGAAAGCAATAGAGATAAGTATTAAATCATATTTTTTGTTTCTAAAGGGAAAGTATCTTTGATGAATAAAATTATAAGGATAATATAAAATCCAATATATCAAAAAACTAAGCACTGCAAGATGAAATCCTGACAAGGCAATAAGATGACTAATTCCATAATTTGTACAAATTTGTCGTAATTCTTGTGAAATAGGAATAGCTAAAAAAAGTGCTTGAAACAACTCTTTTATAATTGGATTTTCATGTTGATTTGAAATATTTTGACTAATTTTATCTTTTATTGTTTTTGTATAATTTACATGATTAAAGTAAATTGTATTAGTATAAAATCCTTTTAAATATTTAACAAATGAAATATTTGATGTAATAAATACAATATTTAAAACATCATTTTTATTTATAAGTTCATCTTTGGATACAGAAGTAAAGAAATCAATATTACTATTTTGAAGTTTTATAACATTGTAATCTTCTTTTTTATAGATATTAATTACCTTTGCTTTTGTTTCATATATTTCTTCATCAATTAGTTCTTGATATTTAGTATATTGAATAGATAGATTTATTAAAAATACTATCACAATAAAAGCAAAAAAAAGTAGTAAGTTTTCATACTGTTTTAAAATCTTGCGTATAACCATAAATATTATTGTACTATAATATTTAATATTATACTATTTTGTTTAATCTTCTTTTTTCATTGTTTTTTAATTTTACTTTATTATAATTAGGCAATTTATGATAAATATAGCAAAATTTTTACTAAGGATTTAAATGGCAAAGAAAACAATTGTAATTGGGGGTTTTAATAAAACTCAACGAGAAAATGAGCTTGAAAAAACAAAAGCAAAATATCAAAAGAAAGGATATAAGTTTTTAGAGTATATCGATAATGGAACACTTAAATCTATTGCTGTATTTGAAGTTGATAATGCAATTTTAAGAAAAGAAAGATCAAGACAGCTTATTGTAATTGGTGTTGGTTTTCTTATAATCTCTGCAATTTTATTTTCAAAATCTACAAATATTCAAGAAGAAAATTCTAATAATAAAGTAAATGAACAAACTTTAGATTCTCAAAATATTTCAAAGAAATAGAGCAAAACTCTATTTCTTTTTCCAAATTGACATTTGAGAAATTGTATGTTGATACTTTCTATTTGTCTCTTTTATTACAAAAGGTACATCTATTGTATCTAATAGTTCAAAACCATCTAGCTTTTCTTTTAAGGTATCTAGTGTTGAAATTTCTTTATTATCTTTGATATATCCACCAAGCCAGTTCTCTTTTGGTGTATACTCTTCAAGCCATGTATAAGGGCTTAGTAGAACTAATAAACCATCATCATTTACTCTATTTGGTACATCATCTAAGAATTTTTGTGGATAGTATAAACGGTCTATTAAGTTTGAACAAAAAATTAAATCATAACCATTGTATATATCTTTTAAATTACAAGCATCACCTTGCATAAATGTAACTTTATCTTTAATTTTATCTAAGTTAAAATCTTTTAAAGATACAGATTTTTCTTCAAAAATTTCACCCTCTTTTTTTACATTAAATGATAAAGATTCATATTTTTTAAGTTTTACACCTACGTTTATAAAGTTTGCTGAGAAATCAATTCCTACAACATCATCAAAATGATTTGCTAATTCATACGTTGATCTTCCAACAGAACAACCTAAATCTAATGCTTTTTTATTTTCTATATCTTTTATATATGGTTTTAAAAGTTCAACTGCATTAACACAGAAGTTTTTAACACCAAAGTTTTCTTCACCGTAATGAAATTCACAATACTGAGCAATTGAGTCATCTGTTTCATAAACATTGTCATTTAGTTTTGTTCTGTATTCATTATTTGATTTTACATATCTAAATCCAGCATGTTGGAAGAAGTTTCTTCTAAAAGCATATCTAGCTTCTTTTAGAGTTTCATTTCCTAAAGAAATAAAAGAACCACCTTTCATTAAAGAGTGTTTATCATCAAATGTAGGTTTAGTAAAATCATCATAAATACTATGTGCTTGGAAATCATCAAATGGATACATAGGAGTTATACTCCATTGCCAAACATTTCCTACAACATCATAAAACTCATCAAATTTATATTTATCCACAGGAGATTGATTAAACTGTTTTAGGCCTATATTTGACTCTTTTTTATCTGCATTTGTATAAGAATAAAGTGCATAATATTCATCTTCACTAGGAAGCCTTACTTCATAGCCTAATTTAATACTTTTGTATTTACAAAAAGCTTGTGCTTCATAAGCATTAACATCAACAGGATAGTTTAAAGGAAGTGGTATTTCTCTATTTATTTCTCTTAAAAAATATTCATCATCTTTTTTAATCCAAAAAGTTGGATGATTAGCTTGTGCATAATCTAACCACTCTTTTCCTTCATTTGTAAATAATTCAGGTTTATTATATCCCCCCTCTTTTACAAACTCTAAAAACTCACCATTTGAAACTAAATATTTAGATGCCTCAAAATCATTGATTTTTGCTTTATGAAATGAAAATTCATTATCCCATCCATAATAAATAGGGTTTTCTCTACTTTTTTCCAAAAGTACTTCTGAACCTTTTACCTTTACTAACTCATTTTTAGGGTAACTTAGACTTTCTTCATTTGAATAAGTAAAAATTTCATTTTGATTCATAAATTTTATATCTAATTCTCTAAGTAAAACAGAAGAAGTTTCAATATGAATATTTTCATGTTCAATTCCCATTAAAATTACCCACATTGGACTTTCCCAGTTAATAGGAAGCTCAAACTCCATAGTGTCAATCAAATCTAGTACGATTTGCTTAACTGTATCTCTATAGGCTTTAGTTTGCTCAAATGATGGCCAATTATAATTGCTCTCTTCTAAATCATCCCAAGACATTTCATCTACACCTATTGCAAAAATAGATTCAAAATCTTTATTTACTCTATCTTGAATAATATTTGCAGCAAGTAGTTTATTTATAAAAAAAGTTGCAGTATGCCCATAATAAAAGATTAAAGGATGTCTTAGTCTATTTGCTTGTTCAAAAATATGCTTTTTATCTGATAGTAAATCAAAAAGTTTTTCATCTAAGTCATAAGTTTGAATAAAATAGTTCTTAATCTCTTCTCTTTTTTGCTCAACAGTTCCGGTATTTAAATTTATAGTATTTTTTATATAATTCATTTGTTATTTAACCTTCCAAAAAACTAATATTTTTTATTTTATCTACTTTTTTAAATTCATTGTATATATTTAATAGTTGTTTCGACTCGTTTTCATCCATTTTTAGAATATGCTCTTCTAAACGTTTTGATATATCTTCAAAGTCCTCATTTATCAAAGACTTTGCAATACAGTTTTCTATTAGTAACATTCCTAATCTTTTAACTGATTTTGTTTTATCTAAAATAGAAATAGCATCAGATGTAATACTTATAATGTCTAAACAAGCCTCTTTATCAAGAGGTGAATTTAACATCTTACATAAGATATTTAATGCTTGATTATGTAAAACAACAGGCATTTCATCTCTATCGCCAACTGACTCTTTTAGTAAAACTCCTAAATCACCTAAACTAATAGACTTATCAATAATATCAAAACTATCTGAATTACTAATAAGATATTTAAATCTATAAGCAATAGCCATATTTACAAAAGTTGCTCCATATTCAAATGCACCAAGTGCAGGAATAGCTAAACATTTTTTATAACTTGCAATTGCTTGTTCATAATTTTCACTCCACTCAGCATAGTTTGCTTTGATATTATAATAATGCCATAACCATAAAGGCTCATTATCATCATTATGTGAAAATAGTAACTCTTTTAAATTAGAAAGTGCAGTTAAACCCTCTTCTTGTAAATCTTTTTTTCTTTGGCTTACAATAATCCAAGCTTTTCTTTGAAAATATCTAACTTCAATATCACTTGGTTTACTATTTTTTCCTAAGTTTAAACTTTTTGGTAAACTTAAATATGCATCATCAAATTTCCCCATTCTTTCATATAAAGAGCAAATATTTACAGAGTATTTATTTGGATTAATTTCATATAAATATTTTGTAATTAAAAGTGCTTGTTCAAAATGGCCATTTCTCTCAAAAAGAAAAATCAATCTATTTAAAGCACTTATTGAAAGTTTTCTATAATAAGATGAATTTGTTTTATCAAAATCCTCTAAAGCTTTTGAGTCAAACATTTCCCCTGCTAAACTAAACCAATATTCATCTATAAGTTCGTATTGTTGTTTATTAAAAATTGTTTCTATGAATTTTTCTAAAATAGCAATAATTCTTTTTTCATCTAATACAATATCTTTTACATAATAATATAAAATTAAAAATGAAATAGGATTATCAAACTGCGAAATACACTCTTCAATATGATTTCTTAAATAATATGCAAATCTTTTTTGCTCATCTTCTAAGTTTTTATATTTAACATTATTTGTAAAATAAATTTGCATTGATTTTTCTTGAGTAATAAAAGCAAAATCGTCAAAACCTCTGTTTATAAAGTTTTGAAAACCTGAGATTAGTTGATTTTTAGAACTCTTTTCTTCTTGAAAAAAGTTTTTACCACAGTATTCAAATAACTCTAAAGAAATAAAATTTTTAGTATTAGGATTATTGATTATAATAGAAGAACTAAGTTGCATAAGAGAAAATAGTTTTTCTTCTTTTTGTGATAATAAAACAGTAATATCAAACTCTTCTAAACTTATAGTTTCTTTTATGATATTGATATTTTTTATTTTAAATGATGCAAGTTTTTTTTCAATACTTTGTATTTGGTCATTTCTTACATAGAAATTTATTGTATTAAATCTATTTATTAAAGTTTTAACTAATAATCTCCAAATCCAATGA
>NZ_JBGUES010000151.1:0-5951 GCF_041821165.1 Poseidonibacter sp.
CTATGCCAATTAGAGATAAGAATAATAAAGCAGTAGGTTCATTTGCCCTATCTTCATTTGAGCATAGATATCCTGCATCATTTCATAAAAAACTTCTAAAAACTGCTGCTTCTATTGTAAATATTGTATTAAAAAATGAAGAGAATGAAAAAAGAATAAATATTTTTTCTAAGGCTATGGAAAATGCTTCAGAAGGAATGATTATCACAGACTCAAAAAATAAAATTATTGAAGTAAATAATTCTTTTGAAAAAATATATGGATATAAAGAATCCCAATTACTTGGAAAAAATCCAAACTTCTTAGCCTCAGGTCAATATACAAAAGATTTTTATACTAATATGTGGCTTGATATTCAAAATAATTCAAATTGGTCTGGTGAAATTACTAATAAGAAAAAAAATGGAGATTTAATCACTCAATGGATGAGTATAAGTGCTTTATATGATGAAGATAGAAATGCACAAAACTATTTAGCTGTATTTAGTGATTTAACTGAATTAAAAAATGCACAAAATAAACTTGAATATATGGCATATCATGACTCTCTAACAAAACTTTATAATAAAACTTATCTTGAGAAAATATTAGAAAATAAAAACTCATACTCATTAATATTATTAAATGTAAATAATTTTAGTTACATAAATACAGCATACGGTTTTGAAACAGCTGATGATTTATTAATCAAACTAGCATCTATATTTAATACAAATTTTAATATTTATAAAACTTGTAGAATTAATGCAGATGAGTTTGCATTATTATTTGAAAATGTGATTAATATTGAAGAAAAAATATTTGAATTAAAAGAGTATTTTAACTCTAATGTAATTAATACAAATAGATTACAGCTAAATATTACTTTTTCATATGGTGCTTCTGTTGGTAATACTTTTCTTTTACGAAATGCTGCATCTGCTTTAAAAAAATCAAAAGAAAATGGGAAAAATCGTTTTCATATTTTTGATGAAAATTTAGACTCTACTGATTATGAACATAGTGAAGCATTTATAAATACAAGTAATCTTTTAAGGGATGCAATATCTAATAATTTAGTATTACCCTATTTTCAAGGTATTTATAATAATAAAACAAATATTATTGAAAAATATGAGGCCTTAGTTCGTATTGAAAAAGATGGCAAAGTTATTTCTCCTTTTGTATTTTTAGAAGCTGCAAAACTAACAGGTTTACTTCCTGAAATCACAAAGATTGTAATTGATAAAACTTTTAAAGTAATGCAAACAAATACTCATACCTTTTCTATAAATATTACAGAAGATGATTTGTCTCATGACTATCTAGTAGACTACTTACATAAAAAATCACAAGAGTACAATATAAAAGAAAATAGAGTAATTTTAGAAATACTTGAAGGTATTAGCTCAACTGGCAAAAAAAATCATATAAAACAATTAACAAAATTAAAAAGCTATGGTTTTAAAATAGCTATTGATGATTTTGGAGCTGAATACTCTAATTTTGAAAGAATATTAGATTTAGAGATTGATTTTATCAAAATTGATGCAAAATATATAAAAGATATCAATACAAATCCTAAAAGTTATGAAATTGCAAAAGCTATTTCATTTTTTGCTAAAAATGTTAATATTCCATGTATTGCTGAATTTGTTCATAATAAAGAAGTTTATGAAATTGTAGATAAGTTAGGAATTGACTATTCTCAAGGTTATTATTTTAGTGAACCAAATGCAAAGATTAATAATTAACAAAGTTTTAATAACATATATGTAAAAATAATTTTATGAAAACTAATAATTTATCAGATCTAATATTTAAAATAGCCTCAGTCATTGTATTTTTAGCCTTTGTATTTATTTTTATAGATAAGCTAATGAACCCAAACGTAGCAACAAAAGTTGAAGAAAAAAAGAAAAAGAAAATAGAAAAAGAATTAAATGAAGCACCTGCTCCATCTCAACTAAAATTCCATAATCCATTTAAAGAAGATTAGAATAAGCAAAGCTTATTCTAACTCTTATTAAAAAATATAAACAGAAGCAAACCATCCAAAAAGAATTAGAGGAATATTGTAGTGAATAAAAGTAGGAACTACTGAATCCCAAATATGGTCATGTTGTCCATCTACATTAAGTCCAGATGTTGGTCCAAGTGTAGAATCAGAAGCTGGACTTCCAGCATCACCAAGTGCTGCTGCTGTTCCGATTAAAGTAATTGTTGCCATAACTGAAAAATCTAATTGTAAACATAATGGTGCATAAATTGCTGCAATAATTGGAATAGTTGAAAAAGATGAACCAATTCCCATAGTAATAAATAAACCAACAAGTAACATAAGTAAAGCAGCTAATGATTTATTGTTTCCAATAATATCAACAACAGAAGATACTAAAGTTTCAACTCCACCTGTACTTGTTAGAACACTTGCAAAACCATTTGCAGCTATCATAATAAAACCTATCATTCCCATCATTTTAAGACCTCTTGTAAAGAAATCTTGAGTTTCGTTAGCTTTGATTACTCCTGCAACAATAAAGATGATAAATCCAGCTAATGAACCTATAATAATAGAGTTTGTATAAAGTTGTAAACCAAGTGCTGTAATAATAGAAATTAAAGCTATAAAAATATAGAAAGGATTAATATCTTTTTTTTCTGATTCTACTTCAAGTATTTTACTAACATCATAAGCTCTTTTCTTTCTATAAGAGAATAAAATAGCTACTAATAAACCTAAAAACATTCCAAAAACAGGAATTGCCATAGCCATTGGAAGTTGTGATGAAATAGCCTCAACGCCATTATTTACTAAGTTTTTTAATAAAATCTCATTTAAAAATATTCCACCAAATCCAATAGGTAAAAACATATAAGTTGCAACTAAACCAAAAGTGATAACACAAGCAACTACTCTTCTATCAAGTTGTAATTTTGCCATTGAATGAAGTAAAGGCGGAATTAAAATTGGAATAAATGCAATATGAACAGGCACTAAGTTTTGAGAAGAGATTGCAGCAAATAAAACTAATGCTAATAATATATATTTTATATAAATAAATTGCATCGCACTTGCATTTGAATTTACTTTTTTTATAATCATATTTGATAATAAATCAGTAATTCCAGATTTAGAAATAGCAACTGCAAATGTTCCTAACATTGCATAAGATAATGCTATTGTTGCACCATTTCCTAAGCCTTTATTAAATGCTTCAATTGTTTCATTTAAGCCAAGACCTCCGCTTAAACCACCAATTATTGCTCCTATTATTAAAGCAATAACAATATTTACTCTCACAAGTGAAAGTATTACCATTACCGTAACGGCAATTACTACAGAATTCATCTGTTCCCTTTATTACATAAAAACGATTTATTTTATGTATATTAATTTCAAATAAGCACGAAGTGTATTGCAAATTGAGTAAGAGAAAGATAAAATGATTTATTTAGTTTTTGAAAAAATTGTGATTAAAATACCTAAAATAATAATAACTGTTGAAACTAATAAAGTATTTGTAAGTGTTTCATTTAAAAAAATTATTGAAAGTATAATTGAAAGTATTGGTACAAAAAGTTGAATTACACCTGCTGTTATAATTTGTATTTTTGGTAAAACTTCATACCAAAGAACATAACCAAGAGCAGAAGTTATACTTCCTGAAATAAGAGCCAAAACTACTCCATTAAATGAATAATGTAAATTATCTATTGTAAATACAAAATAAAAAAGCACTACAAATAATGTTGCTTTTATAAAATTATCCATTGTATTTGCCAAGGCATTTATAGATTTTTTTCCAATAATTGTATATACAGCCCATGCTATTCCTGAAATAATCATCAAAAAAGCATGATAAAAAGAGACTTCAAAAGATTGTGTTGGATAAAGTAAATAAATAAGTCCAAATATAGCTAAAACTATTCCTATTACTTTTTGTATATTTATTTTTTCTTTATAAAAAAGTGATGCAAAAACCATTACAAGCTGGACAATAGCAAATAATAAAAGTGTTCCAAGTCCTGCATCAATACTTAAATATGAGTATGAAAAACAAATAGCATAAATAAAAAGCATAAAAGAACTAAGCCAATTTGTTTTTGTATTAAATACTAATTTTTTATTTTTATATAAATAAATTAAAATCAAAGTTAAGGCTGCTGATATAATCCTAAAAAATGTAAAAGAGTAAGCATCGATTAAATTACTTACTAAAGCAGCTTTACAAAGTATAGAATTAAGTGCTAAAAAGATTAGTGATAAAAAAATTGTTAGTAATAATTTTTCATTTTGTTTTATATTTAAAAGCATAAATAACAATATATCATAAATTTAAGAGTTTTAAATAATAATAGTAAAAATATTTTTATTATCAGAATAATCATACTCTAATTTAAAATTATGCTTAGATATAATTTTTTGAACAATACTTAAACCCAAACCAAAACCATCTCTTTGAGATAATTCTTGTGTAAAAGGTCTAAGATAATACTCTAACTCTTTTGATAGTTTTTCACCTTCATTTTTTACTATGATTTTATTATCTTGTGCATAAATTTCAATAGGAAAAGATATTGAATATTTTAGAGCATTTTGAATTAGGTTTTTAAGCGCTGTACTTAAATAAGCTAAATCAGCATTTATCTTAAAATCATTTTTTATAAAAATTTCTATTTTTGATTCATCATCTAAATATAATTTTGATAATGATTCAATAATCAAAGTTTCACTTGAGAAAGTACTTATATTTAATTTATTAGAATTTAATTTTTCAAGTTCAATTAACTCATCTGTTAAAATTTCTAAATCATTAAATATCTTTTTTAAAAGCTCTTTTTGTGAAAAATCATCAATTTTTTCAATTGCAAACTTCCCTTTTGCTATTGGAGTTCTAAGCTCATGTCCTATATCTCTTAATAACTCTTCTCTTGTTTGAATAAGACTTTGTAGTGAACTTGCCATTTGATTAAATGAGTTTGATAATATTCCTATTTCATCATTTGATTTTATATCTATTCTACTTGATAAATCACCATTTGCAAAACTTGTGATTTTTTGAGTGATTTTTTTCAAAGGAGAAAGAAGATTTAGTATATAAATAAACGTAAGCATTAATATAAAAATATCAATAAAAATCAAGATATTTAATATAAGTTTATCATTTATATTCTCTTCATCTTGCGTTTTTAAAATAAGAAATTCATCTAAATATTTTATCTTTATTATTAGTTCATCATCAAAAGACTCTTTTTGTATTGAGATAAATCCAAAGGTATGTTTTTTGAAATAAAATACTTCATTATTTTTATCTTCATAATCTAAAATAGGCTCTAATTCATATTTTAAATATATATTATTTAAATCTTTTTCATTATTTATATTTACTAATATTTCATTTGAGATTTCTATATATTTATCTTTTATTAAACTATCAATTCTTTTTGAATTTATAGAATCAGTCCAAAAACCAATAATACTCATAAGAATTAAACTAAAAATAAAAAGAATTGATATTTTTTTAAAGATAGACATACTAACCTACAAACTTATAACCAATACCCCAAACAGATTTGATATATTTAGGCATTTTTGAATCATCACCTATTTTATATCTAATATTTGAAATATGCATATCTATAGTTCTATTTTTTGTATTTTCATCTAATGAAGTTGCGTTTAGTATTTGTTCTCTTGATGAGATTTTATTTATATTTTTTATTAAAAACATAAAAATTTCAAACTCTATTTTAGTAAAATCAATATTGTAATCATCCATAATAACACTTCGATTTTCTCTATCAATTATAAAATCACTAATTTTACTTTTACTATTTTTTTCTTTTTTTAATATATGTTCAATTCTTAATACAAGCTCTCTTGGCTCATAAGGTTTTGAAAGATAATCATCAGCACCTAATTCAAAACCATGTATTTTATTTCCAATATCACCCCTTGCTGAAGAGAT
>NZ_JBGUES010000152.1:0-5794 GCF_041821165.1 Poseidonibacter sp.
TCTATTGAAGAAATTATAGAAAAACTAAAAACTAAAAATATAAAAACTATTTTGGTTTTAAAACATGCACATAAAAGAAAGATTTTATCAGTTGGTACTAATCAAATTTTTAAGGATATAAATATGTATTTTCATATTGATGATGCAATAAATTTCACACAAAAGTATGAGTTGAAAAATAATGGCTAAAATTTACTTATTAAATAATTTAAAATTTGATGATGTAGTTAATATAGAACTTTTCTCTATTGAATATATAAAAACTCAAATAGATATGTCATCTTATGATGCAATTGTATTTACTTCAAAAAATGCTGTATATTCAATAAATTCAAATAATAATGATTGGAAGAAAATTCCTTCATATGCAATTGCACCTAAAACGGCAGAAGCTATTAAAAATACAAATGGAAATTTGGTTTTTACAGGTATTACATCGCATGGTAATGAATATGCAAATGAATTAATACCTTTACTAAAAGATAAAAAAGTTTTATATGTAAAAGCTTTAAAAACAGTATCAAACTTAACAAAAATTTTAAAAGAAAATAAAATTGATGTTGATGAATTAGTTGCTTATAAAACATCTTGTAAAAATAGTAATCATTTATTAGAAAAAGATTCAATTATTATTTTTTCTTCTCCTTCTTCAGTTGAGTGTTTTTTTAAAAATTATAAGTGGGATAATTCCTTTAAAGCAGTTGTTATTGGTAAAACAACAGCTTTATATTTACCAGAAAATATAAATTATACAATTAGCTCCAAAACTTCAATAGAAGAATGTATAAAACTTGCAAAGCAATTATTAGTTTAAACTCAATTTTATCATCTTTAGATACAATTACGATTCCTAAGTAGTTCGGGATTTCCATCGTTGAGGGTCCGATACTGTGTTTATGTGTGTAATTGTAATTGTACGGTGTGTAGTAATTCATTGCGCTTTTGCTCCTAAAGTACAGTTCTTACGTGCAGTTATTGGCTTTTTGTGGGCCATTTGATGGTTAACGGCTATTTGGGTAACTTAAATAAAATTAAATAATTAATAATAAGGAATTATCGTGAATATATTGATACTTGGTAGTGGCGGTAGAGAATACTCTATTGGTCTTGCAATATATAAAGAAAATGCTCATAATCTATATTTTATGCCAGGAAATGGTGCTACAGACAATTTAGGTACAAACATTGATATTAAAGATTATAATGAATTAGCACAATGGGCAAAAGATAATTCTATTGATTTAACAATAGTAGGACCAGAAGCTCCTTTAGTAGATGGTGTTGTTGATATATTTAAAGAAAATGACTTAACAATTTTTGGACCAAGTAAAGCAGCAGCTGCCTTAGAAGGTTCTAAAGTTTATATGAAAAATATATTAAAAAAATATAACATACCAACAGCAGCGTTTATAGAAACAAAAAATGAAAAAGAAGCTCATGATTTTATTGATACTATGAATACTCCAATTGTTGTAAAAGCAGATGGTTTATGTGGTGGTAAAGGTGTAATTATTGCTCAAAGTATTGAAGAAGCTAAAGTTGCAGCTTCTGATATGTTAGCAGGAACTTCATTTGGTGATGCGGGAACTTCAATTGTTGTTGAAGAGTTCTTAGATGGTTATGAATTATCAATTTTTGCTATTTGTGATGGTGAAAATTATAAAGTTCTTCCAGCTGCTCAAGATCACAAAAGAATAGGTGATGGAGATACAGGACCAAATACAGGTGGAATGGGTGCTTATGCTCCAACACCATTAGTAAATGATGATATTTATAAAAAAGTAGAAGAAAGAGTAATTAAACCTACTTTAGAAGGAATGAAACAAGAGGGTGCTCCTTTTGAGGGTGTTCTTTTTATTGGAGTAATGGTTGTAAAAGGTGAACCAATTATCTTAGAATATAATGTAAGATTTGGAGATCCTGAGTGTGAAATTTTAATGCCTTTATTAGAAACGCCTGTTTCTGAATTATTCTATAAAGGTGCAACAAAACAATTAGATAAATTAGATATTAAAATCAAAGATGAGTTTGGTGTTGGTGTTGTAATGGCAAGTGAAAACTACCCATACTCATCTTCAGCTCCTGCTGAAATTATTGTTGATGAAATTGTTGATGAAAATTTAGCAGCAAATTCTCATATTTCATATGCAGGTGTTTCTAAAGATGATGGAAAATTAATGGCAGATGGTGGAAGAGTTTTAGTTTGTGTTGGTTTTGGTAAAACAATTAAAGAAGCAAGAGATAGAGCTTATGCTTTATGTGGTCAGGTTCATTATGCTGGTAAAAAATGCAGATCTGATATTGCTTACCAAGCTTTAAAGTAAATTAATGCAAAATAATGACGTTAATGATCTACAATTAGCTTCAATGCGTTCACGTGCGTTAGCTTTTGTAATTGATGATCTTTTAGTAACAGTTATTATTATGATTATTTTTTGGGATAATATTATGGCAGTTAGTGAAAATATGGATGCCATGATGTATTTAATGAAAGCTGAATTAGTAGTTCCATTAATTTTCTTAAAATTTATTTATCAAACTTTCTTCATTTGGTATTATGGTGCAAGTGTTGGTAAAATAATTGCAAAAATTAGAGTAATTGATGCTAACTCATGGCAAAAAGTTTCTTTATTCTCTGCAATGTTAAGATCAGCAGGAAGAATTTTCTCTGAAATGTTCTTCTATATTGGTTTCTTAATTGGATTCTTTAATGATGGAAGAAAAACATTCCATGATATTACAGGAAGAACGTTGGTAGTTAATGCTTAAAAAATATATAACACCTTTAGTTTTACTTTCTTCTTTTGCCTATAGTGCACAATTAAAGAATGAAAAATTTGAGGTTATTGCTAAGAATATTAATTCATCAGAAAATATAATGACAGCCAAAGGGAATGTTGTTATATTTTCTCCTACTTATTATTTAAGTGCTGATAAAATTGTATATAATAAAGAAAAAGAGACATTTGAATTATTTGATAATGTTTTAATTCTAAAAGATAATAATATCCAAACACAAAGTAATTATGCTTTTATTAATTTAAAAAATAATAACTATACTCAAACTCCAGTATTATTATTTGAAAAGCAAAATAACTTATGGATGAATTCAAAATCATCATCTAAAAATGATAATCTAATAGAATTAGAGGAATCTATAATTTCTTCATGTGATTGTATTGATCCTGCATGGAGTATTAGAGTTTCTTCTGCTTCTTATGACACAGAAGATAAATGGCTAAATACATTTAATACAAGATTATATATAAAAAATATCCCACTATTTTATACTCCTTACTTTGGTTTTCCAACAGATAAAACTAGAAGAACGGGATTATTAACACCAACAATTGGTTATTCAAGTAGCGAAGGGATGCATTATTCTCAACCTATATATTTTGCACCAAGTGCAGATTTTGATTTAGAATTTATTCCACAAATTAGAAATCAAAGAGGTCATGGGACTTATACATATTTAAGATATGCTGATTCAGCTTATTCAACATTAAATCTTCAAACAGGTTTTTTTAAAGAAAAATATAATTATTTTACAGAGAATGATTTAAAAAATAGAAAACATTATGGTTGGGATATTGATTATGAAAGAACTAAACTTTTTTCTAATTCTAATACGCAAGATGGTTTATATGCTTCTATAAAATGGCTTAATGATATTGAATATAGAACATTAGAAAAAGATGATGACTCTTTATCAACTGAAAAAAAAGTTGAATCAAAAATAAACTATTTTTATAATACGTCTAAATACTACACTGGATTATATGGAAAGTTTTATATAGATACAGCAAAAGATTCAAATGATGAAACATTACAGGAGTTACCAAAAGTACAATTCCATAAATATAATGAATCTCTTTTCTTAGATAAACTGCTTTATTCAATTGATACAAATGCAACTAATTACACAAGAAATAAAGGTATAAATGCAAATATATATGAAGTATCAGTGCCTATTAGCTACAGTCAATATTTCTTTGATGATTATATAAATTTAAAAGTTAAAAATAGAACTGTTTTAAATAGATATGATTACTCAAATAGTGATGTATTATTTGAAAATGGTACTTTAGTTCAAAATGAAACATCTGTATCTATATCTAGTGATTTAATAAAAGAGTTTGATGATTATTTACATACGGTAAATTTAGATGCTACATATACACATCCTACAAATGTGAAAGAAGATGGAGATTTATATAAATTAACTAATGATAATACAGATTTATCTGTTTTCCCAGTTGCACAAGCGAAAAAGAATATTAATTTATCACTTAATGAATCTTTATATTCTAAAGATGATTCAAAGCAAATTATTAATCATAAGTTATCTCAATCTATTTTATATAATGATGCAGATGAAGCAAAATTACAAAATTTAGAGAATAATTTAAAAATATATTTAGATAATTCAAGTATTTCCAATAAAATTACTTACAATATTCAAGATAAACAGTTTATTGAAAATACTGCAGATTTTAATTATAAATATGAAAACTTATCTTTTGACATTGGATACTATAAATCAAAAGATACTCCAAATTCTGGAAAAGAAGATTTAGAATCATATAGAGTTACAACTTCATATGATATTTCAAGAGATTATAAAATTGGATATTATCAAAATTATAATATGTTAGAGCATATTAGAAATAAACAAGCTTTTACATTTACGATTGATGATAGATGTTGGAATTTAGAACTTAAATATGAAAAAGAAGTTACTCCATCAACTACAACTAACTTAGAAGCTAATAATCAAAGAATTGTATTTTTTACATTAACACTTAAGCCTCTTGGAGGAATAAAACAAAAATATAAATTAAAAGAAAATAGTGATGATTAAAGATGAAATCTTTTTTAAAAATAGAGAAGTTGCTGCATATAGATTATTAGATGTATTACCAATACAACAAATGAAGCTTGAAGATTGGATTGTTATTTCAAGTTCATTTGGTGGATACTCAATTGCTAAAATTATTGCAGATACATTAGATGCAAAATTAGATATAATGTTTTCAGATAAAATTGTAGCTCCTTCAAATGATGAATGTGATATTGCAATTGTAACAGAACAAGAAGAAGTATTAATACATGAAGAATTAGTCAAGTGTTTTGATATAAGTTTAGATTATATATATGAACAATCAAAAAAGAACTATGAAAATAATATTTTGTCATTGATTAATGATTTTAGACACGGAAATCCATTAGAAAATATAAAATATAAAAATGTTTTAATTGTTGATGAGGGTATTAATACTGGCTTAACAATGATGGCATGTATTAAAACAGCAATTAGTCTTGGTGCAAAAAGTGTTTCAGTTGCAACACCAATTTTACCAAGTGCAAGTGTTCAAACTATTGAGTCAATTGCTGATGATTTGTATTATGTAGAAAAATTAGACCATTTTATAGGGATAGATTTTTATTATGATACATTAGAAGAAATAGAGTTTGAAGATATAAAGAAAATAAATAAAGGATTAAATTAAAATGTCAACAGTTTGTGAATTTGAATTAAATAAAAAACAAGAGATATATGAGTTTGGCAAAGTTGCTAAACAAGCTAATGGTTCAGTATTAGCAAAATTAGGAAATGCAGTAGTACTTGCTACAGTTGTAAGTGAGTTTGACAATCCTGTTACTGAAGATTTTACTCCTTTAACAGTTCAATATGTTGAAAAAACATATGCAGCAGCAAAACTACCAGGTGGTTTTATTAAAAGAGAAGCAAAGCCAAGTGAATTTGAAACTTTAACTTCAAGAGTTATTG
>NZ_JBGUES010000153.1:0-5700 GCF_041821165.1 Poseidonibacter sp.
GATGTAAAAGGGATTGTTCCTAACCCTACTTGGAAATTATAATATAAATGAAAATTGTACAAATATTACCAGAACTAAATGAAGGTGGAGTTGAACGAGGTGTTGTTGAACTTAACCGTGAATATACAAATAAAGGTATTAATTCTTTTGTAATAAGTGCTGGTGGAAAACTAGAAAATCAAATAAACATAGATGGTGGAAAACATATAAAATTTGATGTTTGTAGTAAGAATATTTTAACATTAGTTTTAAGAGTAATAAAGCTAAGAAAAATTCTAAAAGATTTAAAACCAGATATTATTCATGTAAGAAGTAGAGTACCTGCATGGCTTGTTTATTTTGCAAATAAAAGCTTAAATATAAAAGTTGTTTCTACTGTTCATGGATTTAATTCTGTTAGTTTTTATAGTAAAATCATGACAAAAGCAGATGCTGTTATTTGTGTAAGTAATAGTATAAAAGAGTATATTCAAAAACATTATAATACTGATTCAAAAAAAATCACTGTAATTCCTAGAGGAATAGATTTAGAGCTTTTTAATTTAAATAATATTGATAAAGATTTTATTGTAAATTTTGAAGAAGAGTTTAATTTAAGCAATAAGTTTATCGTATCTTCTGTTGGAAGAGTTACTCAATTAAAAGATTATGAAACATTTATAAAAGCTATTTCTTTAGTTAAAAAAGATATTCCAAATATAAAAGCTTTGATTGTAGGTGGTGTTAGATCTGATAAAGAAGATTATTTAAATTTATTAAAAAAATTAATAAAAGAGCTTAATTTAGAAGAAAATGTTATTTTTACAGGAAGCCAAAATAAAATAGCAGAAATCTATGCACTAAGTGATGTCGTAGTAAGTTCATCAAAAAAACCAGAAAGTTTCGGAAGAGCAGTTGCTGAATCAATCTCATTAAATACACCAGTAGTTGCTACAAATCATGGTGGTGTTAAAGATATCATTTGTGAGAATGAAAATGGATTCTTTTTTGAAGTAGGTGATGAAAAAGAATTAGCAAAAAAAATAATTAAATCACAAAAGTTAAGTTTTGATGGATATAATTATATTTCTAATAATTTTTCTTTGGAAAATATGTTGGATAAAACTATAGATGTTTATGAAGGAATATTATAATTATGAGAATAATTCATTGTGCACCTTTTAATATTATTACAAAAACAGGTGGTTCTTTATATGCAAATCCTATTAAAATTTCTCAAGGTTTAATCCAAAACAAACACTTTGTACATAACTTTGATTATAGAGATACGTCAAGATATATGTCTTTTTTCAGAAATAAGAAAAATGGTCAGAATAAAATGAATGACTTCTTTAAATCTTTGGTTGATGATATTAAACCTGATTTAATTATATTTGGGCATGCTGAATTAATACTTGAAGATACATATGAATATATAAAGAAAAAAAATATACGAATGATTTTTTGGTACAATGATATACCTTTAAAGCCATATTTTCAAGAAATTGCACATTATTTTGATTTTATATTAACAACTGCTGGTGGAAAGTTTATATCTGATATTAAAAAATATAATGAGAAAGCATTTTTCCTACCAAATCTAGTTGATGAAAATATAGAAAAATATAAGGCTTATGAAAATAGTACATTTGAATACGATTTATTATTTACAGGACGTCATGATAAAGAAAGAGCTAAATTAATTGAATATATAGATTCAAATATTAATAATAATATTAAAACTAAATACATTGGACATAATAAAAAATCTGTAGTTATTGGAGATAATTATTTATCTGCATTATCAAAATCTAAAATATGTATTAATCATAATAGAGATTTTACCTTAGAAAACGAGTGGTATACTTCAGATAGATTATTTCATATTCTAGGTAATGGCTCATTTGCTTTGAGTACAAAAATCATTAATGGTGAAGATTTTTTTGAAGATAAATTAGAATATTATGAATCATATGAAGAACTAGTAGATAAAACACATTATTATATAAATAATGAACAAGAAAGACTTGAAAAATCTAAATGGCTAAGAAATAGAGTTCATACTTTATTTAATTCAAAAAGAGTTGCGTCTTATATCCTTAGTTTAATTAATAATGATTTAAAAGATTTAAAAACATATGAGTGGTACAAATGATAAAATATTTATTTAGACATAACAAAGATTATTCAAGGTTTAATATAATAAAACAGTTTACTAAAGATATTAAATTAGAAAATGATATTTTTATATTATTACCTTTTTCTAAAAATCAATTTTTCAAGAACTTTTTAAAAAGAGATAGAATTGTAAATGACTTTTTTATATCAAATTATGATACTTATGTTTATGATAGAAAGAAAATTACAAATAAAAATCCAAGAGCATGGTGGAAATATTTTCAAGATTTAATTAACTTTAAATTTTCAAAATATATTCTATCTGATACAAATGAACATTTTAAATACTGGGAAAGTCTTTTTGGTAAGTTTTCTGGTAAACATTTTGTTTTTCCTGTACTTGCTGATAGAGATATATATTTTCCTTCAACTTCAAAAGTAAAAAATGAAAAAGTGAGAATACTTTTTTATGGTTCATTTATACCATTACATGGAATTGATATTATTCTTAATGCTTTTTCTTTAATGGAAAAAAAAGGTATTGAATTTGAAGCTAAGATTATAGGAAAAGGACAGATGTATCCAAAAATGAAAGATCTGTTTACAAAATTAGATTTAAAACAAGTTGTAATGAATGGTGAAATTATAAATGAAAAAGAACTAGGAGAAGTAATTCGAGAACATGATATTATTTTGGGTATTTTTGGTGATAGTGTAAAAGCCAAAAGTGTAGTACCAAATAAAGTATATCAAGCACTTGCTTCTGAAAAAACGATTATAACTATGAAATCAAAAGCAATAAATGAATTTTTTACAAATGAAGATTTAATTACTTGTGATAATAAACCTAAAGATTTAGCAGATGAACTAACAAAACTTATTAATAATCCTATTTTAATTGATAAAACTTCTAAAAATGGTTATAGAAAATTTACTGAGATATATAATGAAACTAAAATAAAATTTGAAGATTTTATTTCTTCAATTGATAAAAACTAAACTAAAAGGAAAATTATGAAAGGAATAATACTAGCAGGAGGAAGTGGAACAAGACTATATCCAATTACAAAAGGCGTAAGTAAACAGTTAGTTCCAATTTATGATAAACCAATGGTTTATTATCCATTATCAGTATTAATGTTAGCAGGTATTACAGAAGTACTTATTATTTCAACTCCAACTGATTTACCAAGATTTGAAGAACTTTTAGGTGATGGTAGTGATTTAGGTATGAAGTTTGAATACATAGTTCAACCAAGTCCTGATGGATTAGCACAAGCATTTACATTAGGTGAAGAATTTTTAGACGGAGATGATGCATGTTTAGTATTAGGTGATAATATTTTTTATGGTCATGGACTAACAGAGCTATTAGCACAAAGTGTAAAAAATGCTGAAGAAGAAAATAAAGCAACTGTGTTTGGTTACTATGTAAAAGATCCAGAACGATATGGAGTTGCAGAATTTAATGATAATGGTGATGTAACTTCAATAGAAGAAAAACCATCTGAACCAAAATCAAACTACGCAGTAATTGGATTGTACTTTTATCCAAATGATGTAGTAAAAAAAGCAAAAGCTGTAGTTCCTTCTGATCGTGGTGAATTAGAAATCACAACTTTAAATCAAGATTACTTAAAAGAAGAAAGATTAAAAGTAGAATTGATGGGAAGAGGATACGCATGGCTTGATACAGGTACTCATGAATCACTATTAGAAGCTAGTCAATTTATTCAAACAATTGAAAATAGACAAAGTTTAAAAGTAGCATGTTTAGAAGAAATAGCTTATGAAATGGGATATATTTCAAGAGAGAAACTTTTAGAATTAGCAGAACCATTAAAAAAGAACCAATATGGACAATATTTAATATCAAGAGCAAATCAAAGAAAAATTTAATTTTCTTTGATTAGTTTTGTAAACTTTTTAATACTTTTTTCATAACTTCTTTGTGTTCATCTAGCATATTATACCTTTTATTATACATGGACCTTTTTTTAGAAGCAATTTCTTCCATAGTTTTCCTTTTTTCTACTAAAGGTAAAGTATAAAATTTATCACCAGCAATACCACTTTCTTCTTCCCAATATTGATCGTAATTTGCTTGAAATTTATCTGTTTTACTCACATGAGAACAGTTTGCAACATGAAACTGTGATCTAATAGCACTAATTTTATTGACATTATATACTTCACATATTTGACGTAAAATAAAAAATAAATAGTTTCTTGGTCTTACTCCATGCATTTTTTTAGTTACTTGTTTTATAGTATCTGGATTAACTGAACTTCTACTTTGAATACCGTAAATTATAAATTCTAAATCATTATCTTTTTGATAAAATGAAAATGAAATAGAGTATAAATCCTCATTATTTAAATCAAGCAACAGTGTCATTTCACCTTCTTTACCTAATGCAGCTATATAACAAAGTTTAACTTTTATTTTTCCAATATTTTCTAATTCAAATTCCAATAAATCTAATTCAAAAGTTGAATATATTTTTTCAATAGCATTTGACGTGAAATTATTTGAAATATAACTATAATGAGATTGAATATGCTCAAATTTATTTTTAATAGCATTATTACAAAATAGATATGCTCTGAATGGTTTATTATAAATATCAGGTTGAGATTTAATAACTGGTTCTAAATTAGAATTTAAAAATAAATGATATAAAGATTTAATATCATTTTTATGTAATAATCCTCTTAATATAAATTTGAATTTTTTAAAATTAGAACCATTTAATTCTTTTGCTATTTGAAGAAGACTTATTTGTGATTTTGACATAAATTTGATTACCTTTTATTTTTAAGCTTTTTGGGATATTATTTATTAATCTATTTTACAATATAATGTATTTCTATTTAATTAAAAAAATCAAATAAAAAGAGTTATATAATATGAATTTTATAAGAACACAAATACCTGATGTTGTTATCATTGAACCAAGAGTTCATGGAGATCATAGAGGATACTTTGTAGAAACATTTAGAGCAGATAAATTAGAAGAATTCCTTGGCTTTAAAATAAACTTCTGCCAAGATAATGAATCAAAGTCCTCAAAAGGAGTTCTTCGTGGACTTCACTATCAACTACCACCTCATGCACAAACAAAACTTGTAAGAGTAATACAAGGAAAAGTTTTAGATATAGCAGTAGATATTAGAAAAAACTCTCCAACTTTTGGACAACATGTTGCAGTTGAATTATCATATGAGAATAAAAGACAACTTTTGGTTCCACGTGGATTTGCACATGGATTTATAGTTTTAGAAGATGATACAACATTTGCTTATAAAGTAGATAATTATTACTCACCCCAATGTGACAGAGGAATAGCTTTTAATGATTTAGATTTAAATATTGATTGGAAACTATCATTAGATGAATTAAACCTATCAGATAAAGATAAAAAACAACCAAAACTATTTGATATCAAAGACAATAAAGAGATATTTGAATTTGGAGTAGACTATTATGCCTAATGAAATGTTTAATGTTTTAATTACAGGAACAAATGGTCAAGTAGGAAGTGAAATAAAAATACTTTCAAATGATTATAACTATAATTTCTTTTTTACAACAAGAGATAC